>JAJYQZ010000281.1 GCA_021794335.1 bacterium | reverse complement strand
CCCGCAATCATATCTATATCGACATCGCCGTAAACCATTCTCTTGGCGGTAGCAACATATATATTGCCCGGTCCGACTATCTTGTCAACCTGAGGGATAGTATTCGTCCCGTAAGCAAGCGCAAATATAGCCTGCGGACCTCCAACCCTGTATATTTTCTTGATGCCGCATAATACGGCTGCGGCGATGACATAATCGTTTAACTTTTCGGTAGGAGGGGTAACCATTATAATTTCTTTTACCCCTGCCGCTTTAGCAGGAATAGCATTCATTATAACGGAAGAAGGATAGCTTGCTTTACCGCCGGGAACATAAACTCCGACCCTGTTTAAAGGCGATATTAATTGACCCGTAATAATAGAATCATCGCAATTTAACCATGTTTGCAATCTTTGTTTTGAATGGTAATCGTAAACCCTTCCGATTGTTTTTTCTATTATGGTTCTTTCTTCTTTATTAACCGAATTAAGGGCTCTATTGCTTTCATTATTTGTAACTAAAAAATCTGGAGGGGAAAGCTTAATTTTATCGAATTTTTCCGTATAAAACGACAATGCTTCGTCGCCTTTATCCAGAATATCCAAGCGGATGGCTTTGAGTTCCTGCTGAATTTTGTCTGTAAAACCTGTCTGTTTAAGTCTTCTTTTTTTTAAAAATCCCTTAAAGTCATCCCCTTTTGAATCAAATATCCGCATTTTTTTCAACCTGCCGCTTTAAGTTATCTATTAAGGATGCAATCCCTTCGGGGTTAATTTTAAGGCTTGCCCTGTTTACTATAAGCCTTGAGCTAACAACGGCGACATCTTCAATCGGCATCAGATTATTTTGCCTCAGTGTTTCGCCGGTCGAAACAAGATCGACGATAAAATCGCAAAGACCCGCGACGGGCGCAAGCTCGACATTACCGTAAAGCTTTATTATTTGAACATTTGGAACGCCTTTTTTATTAAAGAAATCCCTTGCTATGCGAACATACTTTGTCGCAACCCGCAAATTTGCCTTCGAATGATACAATTTTTTGACATTATCTTTAATTTTTGAAAAAAATAATTTTTTGTCGCTATCATTCATATTGGTAATATGAATATCGTCCCAATTATGTATATCATCGTTAATAATTGAATTCCCCGTGAAAATGTTACCCGCTACCACGGAAGCGGCAAGCGAAGGCAGACCATGTTTAATTAAATCCTCGCCGGCAGCAGCGACAATCCTGCACCTGCCTATTCTTAAATCTAAAGGTTCATATACATTTTTCGGTTTTTCGAGTAAAACATCCTTTCCCGAAATGCCCGCGTCGGCAGCCCCGTATTCTACGAATGTAGGAACATCCCACGGCTTTACTATTAACAAACTGACATCGTCTTCTTCGTAATCGAATATAAGTCTTCTTGAATCGTAATCGTAATCGGGATGTTGAATAAATCCTGATTTCCTCAAAAGGTCAAGGCTGTCCTTTAAAACTCTACCCTTTGGAATTGCGATTTTAAGTTTTTTGATCTTTTTCTGCGTATTAGCCATTTTATGCCTTACTATTACATACCCTTGCCATAATTTATATCTTTTTCTGCAAATTCGTTAATATTGGAAGATTCGGCTTCGCTTACTCTGGATATTACGGCTCCAAGATTTGCCAATTTCTTTTCCATTTTTTCGTAGCCTCTGTCTAAATGGTAAATTCTTGAAACTGCCGTATAACCGTCAAATGAGGCTAATCCTGCTAAAACAAGCGAAGCGCTTGCTCTTAAATCCGTAGCCATAACTTCCGCCCCCGAAAGCCTTTTTACACCTTTTACGATGGCAAAATTATTTCTAACTTTTACATTTGCGCCAAGGCGCATAAGTTCGGCAACATGCATAAATCTGTTCTCGAATACATTTTCGGATATAACGCAAAGCCCGCTGGAAATTGTCATTAATGCCATCATTTGAGCCTGCATATCGGTAGGAAAATCAGGATAAGGGGCAGTGGAAATATCGACGCTTTTAATGACCTTAGACCCTTTTATCCTCAAAGAAGACTGGGAATTTATAACAATTTTTGCCCCTGCCTCCGAAAGTTTATCGATAACAGCCTTAAGATGACCTACATTAATATCTTTTATGGTAATATCTCCCCTTGTTATGGCGGAAGCTACCATAAATGTTCCTGCTTCTATGCGGTCGGGAAGAACTCTGTGGCTCAGTTTATTTAATTTTTTAACCCCATTTACGACAATCACGGACGGCTCTATTCTTTTTATGTCGGCTCCGCCGTTATTTAACGCAAGAATCAGGTCGTCAATCTCAGGTTCTCTTGCGGCATTGTTTATCACCGTCGTCCCTTCCGCAAGCGATGCCGCCATAACAACATTTTCCGTTCCGGTAACGGATGGAATAGGGAAGTTGATTGTTGCGCCTCTAAGCTGTTCCGTAAAGGCTTCGACATATCCGTGATCTACTACGATATTAGCCCCCAAAAGTTTAAGGGCATTTAAATGAAAATCTATGGGCCTTGCTCCAATCGCGCAGCCGCCGGGCAAAGAAACCCTCGCCCTCTTATATTTTGCAAGAAGGGGTCCTAAAACCAGTACGGATGCCCTCATTGTTTTGACAAGATCATAAGGGGCTTCATAATTATTAATATTAGAGGTATTTATGATGACCTTATCCGTTTCGCCGGATTCTTTAATTTCGGCGCCGAGGCTTATTAAAAGCTTTTTTATCGTCTTTATATCTTCAAGATCCGGAACATTAAAAATTTCATTGCCGGTGTCGTCAAACATTATGGAAGAAGCAATTATGGGAAGGGAGGCATTTTTGGAACCGCTTACCTGCACATCTCCGATTAATGGAATACCGCCCTCAATTATCATTTTGTCCATATATTATTTTAACCGCCCTTTCCTTTTTATTTAAATCGTTAATAAAAGTAATTTGCTTAAATATTATATCCTTAAATTTTTCATTATATAAATGTTCTATGGCAG
>JAJYQZ010000343.1 GCA_021794335.1 bacterium | reverse complement strand
AGAAAAAACCGGTATATGATCTTTATTCCATCCGTCAAATTTGACTAGTATTTCGTAACCCGGTTTTAAAGCCTGATTAACGTTATTGATGGTTCTGTATGCAAAATAAACGTATCTTTGAAAATGAGATGCCCATCTCATATTAGAAACGGGAAGTATTCCTTTAAATTTTCCTACCGATACATAGGCGGCTTGACCGTTTTTAGAAATTGACGTAACAAAACCTTTATATAAGCCTCCTTCATATAAATAATTAATCCGGCTTTGCTCATCCTTTATTTTACTAAGCATTTCGCCGTAAGAATATTTATGTAAAGGCCCCGTGTAACCGTATTCGTGGGAAAGTTTGGTTAAACCGGCTTTAACCGCTTTATCCGCATACATCTGCGCCCTTGCGCTTAAAGCGGCATATATTTTTAAGCCGCCTTCTTTATAAACCGCCTTGCCGTATTTGTTTATAATTTCCTGTTTAATAAAGGCGAGATAATAGGGCGCTACGCCGTAATATTGAAAAAAATTCCTAAAAACAAGCTTTGTTTTATAAGCTTGTTCGGCCTGAGCTTTCGTTATAAATCCATCGTTTGCCATCTGAAACAAAACATATTTCTGCCTTCTTTTCGCATCTTTATAATGAATATAAGGGTCTAAAAAAGACGGAGCCTGCGGCAATCCGCCGAGCATAGCGGCTTCCGGCAGGGTAAGTTTCCATACTGGCACCCCGAAGTATGTCAGCGAAGCCGCCTGTATTCCATAGGCATTGTTGCCCAAATAAATCTGATTAAGATAGATATTTAATATATCGTTTTTAGATAAATTATCCGCAACCCTGTATGCTAAAATTGCTTCCCTCAGTTTCCAAATATACGTTCTTTGATAGGGAACGAGAATAGTTTTTGCTACCTGCTGGGTTATAGTAGAACCGCCTTCCACTATATGCCCCTCAAAAAGATTAACGAAAAAAGCCCTCGCTATTGCTTTATAATCAAGCGGCCCCTGATTATAAAAATTTTTGTCTTCCGCCGCTAGAAAAGCCTCCCTTACCTGCAAAGGAATTTCGGAAAAAGGTACTACCTCTCTGTTGACTGAACCGAGATAACCTACCAATTTGCCGCTTGCCGAATATACATAATTTACTTCCTGAGGATGATAGTCTTTCAAAGTATTAATACTTGGAACGGTAGAAGCAAGAATAAAATATAATACGGTGAGAATAACGGCCGGTGCAAAAATTATAATCAGTATAGCCGAAATAATTATCTTAGTTAATTTTTTTTTCTTGGTTTTTGGTTTGCCTGAGTTTACCCCTTTAGCTTTTTTTTCGTCTTTAGTTTTCATAAAATATTTTATATATTTAGTTAATTCCGCAATAAATTTACGGACATTTATATATTATACAATATTAATTTTAAGTTTGAAAGTTTGAAACGGATTTACTTGAAATGCTTATATCATTCAAGGGTAATAGAAGAGGAGCCGTTTTTGTCTTTTGCGCTTTTTGAACCTTTAAGCAGGAAAATAACCGGTATAGATACGGCAAAACAGACTGCCATAAATATAAATGCTAAATTGAATGCAATCATGGTAGATTGCTGAGTTACCATACCGTTAATTAAGGCAAGAACCTTTTTGACGGGAGGGTAAAACACAAACGAATGCGTAATTTGAGCGGCTCTCCTTAAGGATAACATCGTCTGCGTATTGCCGCTTATGTTTTGTACTAGAACGGAATGCGCCATCTGGGTATTGTTATCTATCATCGTAGCCAGTATAGCTATACCTATCGAACCGGCAACCTGCCTAATCAGATTAAACAAACCGGCTCCGTCTATTTTATATTTATTATCAAGGGTAATCAAAGAAGACGTCATAAGGGAAACTATTATCAATCCGAAGCCTAAACCCTGCGTAAACTGAGGCCAAAAAACATCCCAAAAACCCATATTAAGACTCATTGAGCCTATCTGAATCGAAGATATAATAGATAAAATAAATCCTATAAAAACTAAAATTTTAGGACCTACTTTATTAAACAGTCTGCCTGCAAGCGGCATGCTTATAACCATAGCAAGACCCCTCGACATTATAGCAATACCTGCATCGTATGCGGAATACCCCATTATTTTTTGCAAAAACATCGGCAGAAGAAACAGGCTTCCGAATATTCCTAGGCTAAAAACCATAGACAAAAAAGAATTAGCCGATAAATTTATATCTTTTAAAACTTTAATGTTAACCGCGGGATTTTCCACTATGAGTTCAGTTATAACGAAAAGTACCGAAGCAACTGCCGATATAATTGTTAGATTCACTATATAGCTTGAAGAAAACCAGTTTTTATACTGACCGTCCGTTAAAACAATCTGCATTGCCCCGAGTCCTACGGTTAAAAAAATTATGCCGAGCCAATCTACGTTTCCTTTTATCCTCTTCATTAAAGGATGGTCTTCGATTATTAAATAAATAAGTATAAGGTTTAAAAGTCCTATGGGAAGATTAACGTAAAATACCCACGGCCAGGAATAATTCGTTACTATCCAGCCGCCGATATAAGGACCGATTGCAGGGCCTAAAACTATAGCAAGACTAAATATCGCCATAGCCTTGCCCTGTTCTTTTTTTTCAAAATTTTCGGCAAGGTAGGTCTGCGACAAAGGTATAAGGGCTCCGCCGCCTACGCCCTGCAAGAGGCGGAAAAGAACTATGGAGTCTAAATTCCATGAAAGACCGCACAAAACGGAACTTACGGTAAATAAAAAAACGGAAGATATGTAATAATTTTTTCTGCCGAAACGCGAACTAAAAAAACTTACCAAGGGCATTAAAATAACACCCGACAGCATATAGCCCGTGACGACCCATGTAACCTGCTCTATCGAGGCATCCATTGCGCCCTGTATATAGGGCAGGGCGACGTTTACTACGCTCATATCCATACTGTATAGCGTAGTGCTTGGAATTACCGCTAAAACTATCAGC
>JAJYQZ010000314.1 GCA_021794335.1 bacterium | reverse complement strand
TTTCCCTAAAAGATAAAGAAAATCTTTTATATTTACCTTCTAAAGATATTTTTAAGGAATCTATTCTTCAAAATTTTCAAGTAAAATCAATTTCTAATCTTGTAAGGCATCCGAATGATGAGAGTAATCCCGCCAGTATTTATTTTAAAGATTTATCGGGTGTAAATATATTTGGAATTATTTTTGGGCATGACGGCTTGGAGTTTAAATTTAATAAAGAAAACAGTTATTCTGAAAAAATTGAATACTTTCGTGATTTAACTACTGTTTTATTTATCGAATCGCCTATTTACTTGAAATTAAAAAATGTATTGGAAGCGAAAGATTATTCCAGTAGACGGTTAGGCAGACTAAACACGAGAATAATCGGTGTTCCTAGATATGTTTATGAATTTTTCAATGTGTTAAGAATAGATGAAATAAAATCGGAATTTGTAAATCTTGCAGAAAAAATTTCCAAAAATTTAGGCGGCAATATAGTAGTTAACGAGTTAGGCGCTATAATGTTTAAGGAAAAGGGTGAGCCTACCGAAAGCTACCCAATTTCTCTTACTGCTCTCGGCGTAGCAAACCTTGGAATAATAGCACTGTTGCTTGAAAAGGGCGTAATCAAAAAAAATTCCTGCATTTTTATAGATGAGCCGGAGGTCAACCTCCATCCTTCGTGGCAAATCGTTTTAATGGAGGTTTTATGCGAGTTGGCGATGAAAGGGGTATATGTGGTAATTTCTACGCATAGTTTAGAGATAACAAAATATCTAGAAATAGAATCTAAAAAAGAAGAATTTGCAAATATTTTAGCTGTTAACCATTTTTCGGATAGTGTTGAAATAGAAAAAGATAATGTTTCTAATAACGTAAAATTTATAAATATTAAAAAAGAATTGACGGAGCCTTATACGGAGCTATATTTTAAAGGCATATAATAATGGAATGGGAACGCAAAATAATATCCAGAAAAATATTAACTATTTTCTTGAAAAGATAAATACTGAATTTATCGATGAAAAAGGAAATGCCATCGCAGAAATTACTAAAAAAGCGATAAAACTTGACGGCGACAGAGGGATACAGAAATATCTTAATATAAATATTTCTCTTTGTGACTATTTAGTTTATAAAAACGAAAGTCAAAAATATATATTCTTAGAATTTTCCGATTTAGTTTTGCAATATAAAAATTTAATTGCTAAGGACTATACCTATTGTAAGCATTTATCGAAAGCATTAAATAATCAAATAGAATTTCTTCCCGAATATTGTCAAGAATGTTTTAAAAAAAACTTGGTTAAAAAATTTGCATATAATGGAAAAAAGCTAATAAGAAATGTCTTGCGTGAAATGCGGAGGGAATTTATAGACAAAATATACGGTTCTCTTGCGGTTATAGATATTTTAAAGGATAAATTCAAAATTAAATCTAAATCTTTAGCAAAAAAAGAAATTCGATTTATTATATGTCCTTATGAAGAAGATGAACTGCGAGTATTTGATAATTTTACTTCAGAATTAAACAGCGTGTTTTTAAACACAAATTGTGAAATATCTTTTATGCCATTAGAAAAATTAAACGAGTTAGATATTTAACAAAGAATAGAGGATTGTCCGTATGAACATTAAATCAGCCAAAATATTTTTTTTAGTTTTATCTGCCGTTATGCTTTCCGGTTTTGCGCTGACCGGATGCGCTACGACGCGCAATATGCAGGGTAAGCCTATTATGTCCGCAAACGTCGGTAAAATAATAAACGGAACCACTACCGAACCGCAAATCGTTTCCATGTTCGGTCCGCCTTATTCCATAGAAAAAAACCCGTTATCGCCGGATACCGTTACCTATAAATATAGATTTAAATATCGAAAATACGTGCATCTGGGAAACGAAATACTAACTACTTCCACCAGAAAATATAAAGAGAAACTCAAAGTCGTCATAAAAAACGGAATAGTAATAAGCCACAGTTTTACGACTACGGGAAATACGTCGTTGAAAAAAATATTAAAAAATCATAATAACTATTAAATAAATATAAATCATGAATATAAAATTTACTAAACTTCAGGGTGCGGGCAACGACTATCTTTATTTGGACGCGATAAACGATTTGCCTTATTGCGTTTCGGACGTTCCGGATTTCTATAACAGGCTTGCCGTAAAAATCAGCGACAGGCATTTCGGAGTAGGGTCCGACGGCATTATAATAATCTTACCGCCTTCACGCGGCAACGAAGCGGACTTTCGTATGCGAATGTTTAATGCCGACGGTTCCGAAGGGGAAATGTGCGGAAACGGCATAAGATGTTTTGCGAAGTATGCATATGACCGGCACCTAACGGATAAAAAAAATATAAACATAGAAACCCTTGCAGGAACAAAGACGGTAGAAGTATTTTTACACGGGGGGACGGGGACGGTAAAAAAAGCCCGGGTATTCATGGGACTTCCGGAATTTAAAACCGAAAAAGTCCCTGCAATTTTTGGAAAATCGGAAATTATTAACGAAAAAATAGACGCGGGCGGAAAAGAATTTGAAATATCCTGCGTTTCTATGGGAAACCCGCATTGCGCGGTGTTCGTCGAAGACGTTAAAAACTTTGACGTGCATTATTACGGTTCGTTAATCGAAAATAATAAAATGTTTCCTAAAAGAATAAATGTAGAATTCGTTCAGACGATAGACGATAAAAATGTGCTTGTAAGGACATGGGAAAGGGGTTCCGGCGAAACTTTGGCATGCGGGACCGGCGCATGCGCCGTATATTCCATTATGAGAAAGACCGGAAAAATTAAGGAAAACGGTCTTAACGTAAATTTATACGGAGGGACTTTAAATATATCCGGCGGGATAGATGAAGGCGTTTATATGGTTGGACCTGCGGAAGAAGTTTTTACGGGATATTTCAACTTTAACTATATTTAACTATAAAAGTTAGATAATCCAAATTTGCCTATAAAAAATTTTCGATTTTTATCACAT
>JAJYQZ010000088.1 GCA_021794335.1 bacterium | reverse complement strand
GCGCCAAGCCTTAAAAAAATAAACCCGCCGATTAAGATTAATAAATAATATAAAAAAATTAATTTACTGTTTAATCCCCCGTTAAATAATACTATTACGGATATAATAGTAAAATCGATAAAAAGTTGAATAAAACCAAAATATTTTAAAAATTGAAAGTTTTCTCTTTTTTTTAAATATTGCAATATTCCGAAATAAAGGAATGACAAGCAAATTAAGGTAATTACTAAAAAATATACAATATTTTTATAACTGTAAAGATTATTAAAGCGGGTTAAAATATACGCGAGTATTATAACGGAAGAGGCAAGCGGCCTAAAGATTATTATAAATTTAAGTTTTTCATAAATTTTTTCATAATCGTCTATTATTGAGCCTACCATATAAAGCCGACTGACATGCGATTAATTATTTAAAGGTTATCCTTTAATAGCTTTTCCAAGGTTAAATATAGGCAGATACATCGCTACAACAAGCGTTCCTACGACTATTCCGAGAAATATTATTAACGCGGGTTCTAACATCTGGGTTAAATTGTTAACGGCATTATCAACCTCTTCATCGTAATAATCGGCAACTTTGGCAAGCATGGCGTCTAAGTTTCCGGTCTTTTCGCCGACCATAACCATTTGAATTACTAAGGGAGGAAACAAATTGGTTTTATTTAAGGCTGCCGAAAGAGGGGAACCTGCAGTAACATCTTCTTTGGTTTGCATAAGCGATTCTTCGATGATTTTATTTCCGCTTGTTTTGGAAACAATTTCTAATCCCGCCAGTATCGGAACGCCGCTTTCGACCATCGTGGAAAGAGTCCTTGCAAATCTTGCTATCGCGACCTTTTTGAGTAAAACGCCGATGAGCGGTATCTTAAGGAAAAGACGATCTATATTTCTCCTTCCGCTTTCCTTTTTATGATAAAACCTTAAGGCAAATATAAGCGCTCCAACGGCTATTATTATGTATAAAATATATGTCCTCATAAAGTCGCTGAATGCTATCACATCCCTTGTTAGCGCCGGAAGTTTGGCGCCGACGCTGGCAAAAAGATTGGCAAATACGGGAATAACGAATGTCATAAGTATAATAATGACGGCTACCGCAACGCTTAATACGACTATAGGATAAATCATAGCCCCTTTTATTTTCCTTTTTAGCCTGAGTATCTTTTCGAAATATACCGATAATCTCTTAAAGACCCTGTCTAAAACGCCGCCCTTTTCACCCGCTTCGACAAGATTTACATATAAGTCGTTAAAAACCCGGGGGAATTTTCTAAGGCTATCCGATAAAGATGCGCCGTTCTCGATACTTTCTTTTATCTTAAGCAGTATCCCTTTTAATTCTTTATTCTTTTGCTGTTCTATCATTATGGTTAAACCCTGAAGAATTGGAACGCCGGAGTCTATCAGCGAGGAAAACTGCCTTGTAAAAACAATCAGGTTATTATCGCTGATTTTGGTTTTAGGACTGATTTCTTTTGTCCCTTGAAGGCTTAGAGTAAAAAACTCATTCTTCTTTCCGATATTTATGGGATAAATATCCATTTTTCTAAGTTCTTCAGCGACAAATCTGGGGTCTGAGGCGGTAATTTCCCCTTTTAAATACTCCCCCGAACGCCGCTTGCCTTTCCATTGATAGATAGCCATTTTAAATTACATTACCTTCCTTATCCCTGCCCTGATACATTGCAGAGATGACCATTGTATTATTATATATTTATAGTTTACTAAAATCGATGCCTGCAAACGGCTTGTCTTCGGTAAGCCCATGCCTGCCGCCTCCGGGGGTAACGGCATTGTTACCCAAAGTCCTTTCATTACCGCTCCTTTCAGCCCCCGCCAACCCTCCGGCGCTCATGAATGATTCGCCTTTGGATATACCCATATTTGTCCCGTTAATACCTGTTTTCGATGTGAGTCCCGAGGTTATCGCCTGTTTTAACTCTTCCGTATCAGATGACCTGTTATAAGCATCCTCTTCGCTTATAATCCTTTTATTTGCCAGCGAGGCTAACGCCTGATTCAATGTCTGCATTCCATATTTTTCTTGCCCTAATTGAAGTTGAGAGTATATCTGATGAATTTTATTTTCCCTTATCAAATTTCTGATAGCCGCATTCGGTATCATTAACTCTGCGGCCAAAACTCTTCCCGCACTGTCAATTCTGGGAATAAGCGTTTGCGATAAAACTGCCACAAGCGAAAGCGAAAGCGACGATCTGACCTCAGGCTGCTGATTTGGGGGAAATATATCTATAACCCTGCTTATTGTTTGAACTGCAGAGTTTGTATGTAATGTTCCAAATGTAAGATGTCCCGTTTCGGCAATTGTAAGAGCTGCTTCCATTGTCTCCATATCCCTGATTTCCCCTACAAGAACAACATCGGGGTCTTCTCTTAATATATGTTTTAAAGCCTCGGCGAAACTACTCGAATCCTGGCCTATTTCTCTCTGGTTGACAAGGCATCCTTTGTGGGGAAAAACATATTCTATCGGGTCTTCGATTGTTATTATGTGCTCGTGCCTTCCCAGGTTTATCGCATCTATCATAGCGGCAAGCGTGGTCGTCTTACCAGAACCGGTGGGACCGGTTACAAGCACGAGCCCTCTCGGCGCTTTAATAATTTCTTTAACCATGGGAGGAAGACCTAAAGTATCCATAGTGGGAATTTCATGCGGTATAACCCTGAAAGCGCCTGCAATGGCGCCTCTGTCGTAATATAAATTTCCCCTGAATCTCGAAACATCCTTCTGGCTAAATGAAAAATCCAGTTCATGCGTTTCTTCGAACTTTTTCTTCTGTGAATCCGTTATAACGCTATAACAGATACCCTGGGTATCGGACGGGGTTAATATGGGGTAGTTCAACGGGACCAGCGACCCTCTCAGCCTGATTTGAGGAGGCGTTCCCGCAGCTATATGAAGGTCTGAAGCGCCTTGATCCACGGTTGTTTTTAATAAATCCGCAATGGACGGCATA
>JAJYQZ010000008.1 GCA_021794335.1 bacterium | reverse complement strand
TTAATCCGCTTAATTTATTTATTAACTGATCCTTTGTATTGAGTTTTACCGTATCTATCAAAGCCGATTTCTGAGCGCCTTGAATAAAATAAGAATTGTATGTGGTTCCGTTTTCAGTGGGAATTACTATATCGAATATCCTTAAATCGGGGTCGAATGCGCCGGTATAAAATACGCCGTCCTTTATAGTTAAGGCTTTTTGAGAAAGACCGTTATCATTATCCATTAGCTTAAACCTCCTATTTAAGTTTAAGGATTTGCTGTAAATTAAACAACAAATTTTTTATATATATCGTTTATCGATGTTTTAAAATATTATATCATATAATATAATGAAATATAAGCGAATATGAGCAAAAATAAAATAAATGGTAAGAAAATAAGCCGGTTAAGCATTTATATACATACCCCTTTCTGTAAAAGCAAATGTAATTATTGCAGCTTTTATTCCATACCCTTGCCCGAGGCTGATAATATTTTTGGCGTCTTAAAGCACAACGACAATATATGTGGGAATAATCAAGAGTTGAATTATAGCCTAAATGGTAATAATCCGAATGATTATCCTGATATGCTTAAATCGGAGATGGAAACTATGTCTGAGAGATTTAACCTTGGCGGTTCTTTTATAAACAGTATATATTTTGGAGGCGGAACCCCTTCGATTATGCCGGTTATTTTTTTTCAAAATGCGTTAGGATTTCTAAATAAAAACTTTAAAATTTCAAATGATGCCGAAATAACAGTGGAGATAAACCCCGAAAGCGGAAATTTTGAAAAGCTCTCAGCCTTAAAATCGCTTGGGATAAATCGTCTATCCATCGGAGCACAAAGCTTTAACGACGATGTACTAAAAACGGCCGGCAGAATCCATAATAAAAAAGATATTTTTAATGTGATAAATAATGCAAAAAAAATAGGCTTTAAAAACATATCACTTGATTTAATAATCGGGCTTCCGGGGCAAACCGAAACTATTTTTTATAATGACATAAGGCAAACATTAGATATGGAACCTGGGCATATTTCGGCTTATATGCTCAGCGTCGAAAAGAATACGAAATTTTATAAAACCTGCAATGAAAAAAATGAAAAAAATAGGCTGACATTCATATCGGAAGAAAATACGGCTAAATATTACGAAATATTATGCAAATTATTGGTCGAAAATGGTTATATTCACTACGAAATATCAAATTTTGCAAAAAACGGGCATGAAAGCAGGCATAATTTAAACTACTGGAAAAGGGGCCAATATTTAGGATTAGGACCTTCGGCTTCATCTTTTTTGAAAACGGAAGACGGAAAAGAAATCAGGAAAACCAATGTACCGGATTTTGATAAATACGCAGGTAATATCTTACAAAAAACCGGTAATGAATATGAGGCCGGTTTGCTCGAAATCCTGACCGAAAAAGATAAAATCAACGAGGAAATATTCCTATCTTTAAGGACAAATTCGGGTATTAGCGCAAAAAAGCTGCTTAAATTTGTTAAGTCCTCTATTGTAAATAGTTTTATCGAAGGAGGGCTTATGAGAAATTGCAACGGAAATATCCTGTTGACGGTAAAAGGCATGCTTTTATCTTCGGAAATATTTGCGCGCATTATGGTTTGATACTTTTGTATTGCAATATAACCGGCCAATATCTATAATAATATTTATATTTATAGTTGTAATTCCGATTTTACGGAGAGATGGCCGAGCGGTTTAAGGCGGCGGTCTTGAAAACCGTTGATGGCAAAACATCCGGGGGTTCGAATCCCTCTCTCTCCGCCAGTTAAAAACCTAATTTCTAAATCAGTAAGAAATATCTAAAAGGTAATTGGATTCGAACCCCCGGCAAGGGCGAAGCCCGCAAGGGGAAGTTCGCAAGGGTTTAGACTTCCCGAAGGGAAGGCAATCCCTCTCTCTCCGCCAGTTAAAAACCTAATTTCTAAATCAGTAAGAAATATCTAAAAAGTAATTGGATTCGAACCCCCGGTAAGGGCGAAGCCCGCAAGGGGAAGTTCGCAAGGGTTTAGACTTCCCGAAGGGAAGGCAATCCCTCTCTCTCCGCCAGTTAAAAACCTAATTTCTAAATCAGTAAGAAATATCTAAAAAGTAATTGGATTCGAACCCCCGGTAAGGGCGAAGCCCGCAAGGGGAAGTTCGCAAGGGTTTAGACTTCCCGAAGGGAAGGCAATCCCTCTCTCTCCGCCCTCTTTTTTATTTTATTTTTTTTATTTTGTTCCTTTATTTTTCCTAATTAAATAAATCGGACCCCTTTATTTTCTTTATTTTTTTCCTTTATTTTTTTTTCTTTTTATTACTTATAATTAATTATTTATATATAATGAAACATTTATAATTAAATTAACTTATTATTTATAATTATTATTAAATAAAATAATTGACAAACTTTATTTTTATGATAATATTGTGCCTAAGGCAGCATTTTAATATCAAAAACATTTAACTAAGGAGGACAGTTATACTGTACCCATAAATATGGGGCACAAAAAGAGAGGAGTGTGTTCTCGCAACTAAAACTAAAACATTTAACTAAGGAGGAAATCTTTATGTCAGATGAAAAAAAAGTTGGCGACCCAACGGCGTTGGGTTTATTTGCTTACGGCATAGCTCTTACGCTTTTGGCTACAGTAATTGGCGGTTTCGCAGGTCCGTTTAACGGGCTGATTTTAGGCACGATTATCTTTACCGGAGGAGTCGGATTAGTTTTAGCCGGTGTTTATGATTTTATGCGCGGCAGCGCTTTCGGGGGAGTTGCATTTACTGGATGGGGCTTGTTATTCCTAACCGTTTCGGTTTTTTTTATCGCAACGGTTATCACAAAAGCCGCGGCCGGTCCTGCGCCCATGTTCGGCGGCTGGTTTCACTTGTTGTGGGCTATCTTTGGCTTTGCAACGTTTTTCGGAGCTAATGTATTAAAAAAATGGGTAATGCTGCAAATTGCCCTTTTTTTAACAAGCGTTTTTCTTTTAAT
>JAJYQZ010000342.1 GCA_021794335.1 bacterium | reverse complement strand
GTTGTTTATCTTTATGCTTTTTGAAGAAAAAACAAGCTCCCAGCCAAGCTGCGTTTCGTCAAAGTATATAGCCCCCCCGCCGGTAATTCGCCTGCCGATTGGAATGCCGTTATCTTTGCAGTAATCATCCCTTATCTCGCTGAACACGGATTGATGATACCCTACAAGAGCGCAGGGCTTAAAATTCAAAAAACGAAAAGTATCTGGAATCAGCCCTTTTTTCCTTAATTCCACAAGGGCTTTATCCATGCATATATTAAATGAAAAATCGTTTACACCCGTGTCTATTATCCTGAACATCTTAATTATTCCTCCCAACCCGCTTCGGCAGGAAAGTTTCTTTGAAACTTCACATATCTTCGGCACGCGCTTACGGGCGCATGTCGCCCTTGCATGCCGAAGATGCTGAAGGTCGAGAGCGAAGCGGTAATCCAGTCCTTTAAGATTATATTTATAGACTAATTCCTAAGTTCTATAGCCGGCAAAGCCATTTCGGAAAAAATTAAAGAACAGCAAACCTCGGAGAATTTAGGCTTTAATCCTAATTTCACGCTAAAAGGTATAATGCCTTCGGAAGGATATGCGATGCCGTTTAATCCCGATTTTACGGCTAACTCCTCGATTTTAAATTTATTTAAACCGTAAGGCCTTTCGCATCCCAAAAGGACGGGGGTGCTAAGAAATTTTTTTCGGGCATACAGAAAAATATCTCCAATTTCTTCAGGCTCCGGCGGAGTAATATTTTCCATCTTTGTATTATGCATGGGCATAAAACCGACAAGCACAAGAGAAGAAATATTATAGCGCGATATGATATCTATCGCGTTGTACTCTCCCGCAATCCTTCCATGTTTTAATCCTATTACGACATGAGGAGAAGATGGGATATTCCTTTCCGACAAAAATTTCAGGGAATTTTCATAATCGAAAACGGTTGCATTGAGATGATAGACCTTGCGGATAGTATCCTCGTCGCCGATAATGTCCAGCATAGCGGAATCTACGCCGGCGCTATAAAGCCCGTCCGCTATCTCTTCCGTAATTAACCCGCAATGCACTATAACCTTGAGATTAAAATCGGATTTTATCCTTTTTATAGCGCCTATATAAGGAAGAATATCTACTATCCCCCTGCTGTTAGACCCTCCGCTCAACAAAAACCCGCGGCCGTTTGACTTATAAATAGAATATGCCCTTTCGTAAAGACTATCCTCTGTTACGACCGGCGCCATCGATTTTAAAATTTCGGCATTGCAATGCTCGCATTTTAAAGAACAGGCCTCGCCCGTAATAGAAAAAGGGGGGAAGGAATCCGACTTGTTATTTTTAAAATCCTCGGTCTCATAAGCCTTTATGCTTGGGGCATAAAAGTGCATCTCCGAATTAAAATTTGCCTTTCTTATTTCGAATCCTTCTAAGTAGTCCCGGCTAAAATCTTCGTTAAATTCATAAAAACTCATATTTATTTATTATCTCTTTTTACAAATTATATCTTCGTCTTCCAATTTTTTTATATACGATTTAACCGCCTCTTCTCCCGTGGGCAGAGAATTTATATCCGACAATGACTCGGGAAGCGGCTTTAATTTTACTATCCATCCCTTTCCATAAGGATCAATGTTGATGATATGGGAATCTTTTTCCAATTCATGGTTAATATCGACTATTTCTCCTGAAAAAGGCATCGGAAAAGGTCCGACATATTTTCCGCTTTCTATAGTGGCTGCGCTTTTGCCCTTTTTTATAATCTTTCCGACAGCCTTTACATCGGCATAAAGAATCTTGCCTGCTAAAGATTGAGCCGGGTCGGTCATACCAAATGTAAAAGTCCCGTCATCATTTTTTCTGCCCCATACCTGGTTTTCGATATCATAGTATAAATCCTCAGGGATATTGCATTCATTAAAAAGTGCCATTGATATGTCCTCCTACGACTGATATAGATTATTCGCATTTAATTCCGTCGGCTTCTATCTTTTTCTTGTATGCCTCTACGGCTTCTTTTCCGGTAAGGAGATTTTTTTTATCCGCTTCGGCGTCGGCCGGCTTTATTTTGCAAACCCATCCTTTTCCGTAGGGGTCGGTATTAATGGCGGACACATCTTTAACTAAGTCCTCGTTAACGGCAACTATTTCGCCCGAGAATGGAGCGGGAACAGGACCGACATACTTACCGCTTTCTACCGTCGCAACAGACTTTAATTGAGCTATTTTTTGCCCGACCTTTTTTGGGGTAATATACAAAAGTTTGCCGGCTAAGCTTTGGGCTACGCTTGTCATTCCGATTGTAACCGTGCCGTCAGATTCGATCTTTCCCCATACATGTTTTTCGACGCTGTAATACAAATGCTCGGGAATATCACATCCGTTAAGTTTTGACATAATAAATTTTCCTCCTTATATTTTTTAATTTTATAAAATTTTATTTATAATACTATAATTTTGTCTTATTCTCAAGCATATTATATATCCTTAATCCTGCAATAGAATTTTAATTTTCTGGATTCCCGCTTTCGCGGGAATGACACCCAACAGGTGAAATTTTAAATCACTGTATTGTCATTCCCGCTGAAGCGGGTTGGGACACCCTTTGGGTTAAAACCTCAATCTCTGCATTGTCATTCCCGCTGAAGCGGGTTGGGACACCCTTTGGGTTAAAACCTCAATCTCTGCATTGTCATTCCCGCTGAAGCGGGAATCCAGAATTTACGTAAAATAGGAACATTTAAATATTTTCTAACGCAGGATTAAGGCATATAAAAAAACTGCCTGCTTTATTAAATAAAACAGGCAGTTTAATATTTTTTTATAAACTAGTGATGCGTGATTTAATTTTTACTAAACAAGCCCCTTAGCTTTCAGAACTTCCATCGGATTAGATATGGGATCGGTTAATTTAAGCTCTTTTGGCGATTTACCCATGCTTAACCCTATCAGCTGCGTGAAATATACGACGGGAAGTTTTGCCTTTTCCCCGTGCGCCTTTATAATTTCCGGCTGTTTAATATCCA
>JAJYQZ010000049.1 GCA_021794335.1 bacterium | reverse complement strand
TATTATATATCTTTATTTTAATCCTCTGATTAATAAAATCAATATATATAAAAATCCAAAAATCCATCCGATAAAACCCGCTATCAATATCCAGTAATGTAATAACGCCCCCCCTGTAAACATAAGAATGCTGGAAGATATTATAAGCGCGGCAATCAAGAAGCCTCTCATGAGCCGCTTGCTTGATTTTTCCATCTCGTCCATAAGTCCTTCCAACCCTTTATGGATAAAATCTATAGAAAAATTATCCTCCGACATTTTTTTAAGGATTTTCTCCGCCTTCTTCGGAAACCCTCCCAAAAAATCTCTATAATTTTTTAATTTACCTATTATCTGCTCTTTAATATCTTTTGCCTGTTCTTTTTTATTTATCAAAACATCGAAATCGAAAAATTCCGTTCCCGAACCGACAAAAGAAAAATCGGGATCAAGAGCTTTTGCAATGGACTCTACGGATAGCAGCGCTTTAAACAAAAGCGATAATTCTGCTGGAATAATAAGATTATGCCTGTGTCCGATTTTTAATGTCTTCAAAAGAATCTCCGCGCTGTAAATATCTTTAAACGGCCTGTTAAAAAAACCTTCTATAAATTCGGTAAGCTCAAATTTAAATGCCTGCTCTTCTTTTTCGCAAAGGTCTCCCATACAAATTTCAATAAATTGGACGGCCATTTCTTCATAATTGCCGCTAAGAAAATTAACAAAATATTCGAGAGCCTTTCTTTTAAAATCTTTAGTGAGAATGCCGACGGATCCAAAATCTATTAATCCAATCTTTTCTTCATTTATTACAAAAAGATTGCCGGGATGCGGGTCTGCATTAAAATATCCTATTATGAATATCTGCTTAAAATAATGGTTTAAAAATATTTTAAGTATATTTTTGGTGTTATAACCTCTTTTAAAAAGTTCTTCCGTATTAGATACCTTTATCCCATGGATAAAATCTTCCACCAATAAATTATTAGATATGTAATTCCAGTAAATCTGCGGTATTATGACGGAATGTTTATCCATATTGCTTTTTCTA
The DNA here is from genome assembly GCA_021794335.1 of bacterium. Next base: position 1,985 of record JAJYQZ010000049.1, on the reverse strand, counting down.
ATTTTTTCCGTATATCCCGCCTCCGTCAAAAAATTAAGTTCGCAAATTATATTTTTTCCGAATTCTTGATATAATTCATCCAGATTATCTATGTAAAGCAATTCTTTAACCGGATTTCTTATAATATTCACGATAAAGTAAAGAACATCTAAATCGTTTTTAATGATTTTATCGATATCTCCTTTTTTGATTTTGACCGCCACGACGGTTCCGTCTTTAAGAACAGCCTTATGAACCTGGGCAATGGAAGCCGATGCGATCGGGTTTTCATCGAAACTGCTAAAAATCTCGTCAATGTCCTTTCCCGTTTCCCTTTTAACTATACCTTTTATTTCGTCGAATTTAATATAATTTAGCTGAACGCTGTCCTGAAGCTTTTTTAATTCGTTAATGTATTTAGAGGGGAGCGTGGTCACTTCCTGAGAGAGTATCTGCCCTACTTTAATAAAAGTGGGTCCGAGCTCTTCTAACGCGTATCTCAGCCGTATTTCAGGGGGGACATTCAGGTAATCGTCAACAGGATAGGCTGCTTTAAGGTATTTTTTAAAAATAAAAAATTTAGATAAGCCGATATTCGTTATAACTTGATAAAAACCATGCTTGGCAAAAATCATGGTTATCTGCCTTATCCTTTTAACCGCCCTTATAAATTTAATAAAATCAGTTATCTTCATAAAATTTGATAAACCTCAAATCTATTTCATGCTTCAAAAGATCTATGGAATATATGCTCACCGCCACACGGTCGCCCATTTTAAAAATCTTTTTGCTATGTCTTCCCTTAAGTATTTTTGTGTTATCGTTATACTCGTAATAATCATCGGCTATGGTGGAGACATGAACGAACCCTTGAATAAAAAATCCTGCTATATCGACAAAAAAGCCGAAATTTATAACATTTGTAATAAATCCTTCGTAAACCTTCTGGCTGTTTTTCTTTAAAAACTGCATCTTCTTAAATTCCGAATATTCCCTTTCCGCGTCCGTTGAAAGTTTTTCCCTTCGGGAAAGGGTGTTGGAAATCATTTTTAAATTATCATGATTAAGCCATGAAGGTATTTTGCCGGCTTCCCTGTTTTCCGAAAAAACCTCTTTATCGTTATCACTGTTGCCAAGCGCGCCTTTTCCGTTGTCGTTATACAATATCCATTTAAGAATTCTATGCACCATCAGATCGGCATATCTTCTAATCGGAGATGTAAAGTGGGTATAAGATTTCAGGGCAAGTCCAAAGTGATGGATGTTGACCGGCGAGTACACCGCAATTTTCATAGACCTCAGAAATGCCTGCTCTAAAAAAGACGAAAGCGGTGTTTCTTTTAGTTTATTCAGCATTGTTTGATAGTCTTTAACCTTGTCCGGCAGCTTTTCCGGAAAAGAAAATTTAAAATATTTTAATATCTTTAAAAATTCTTTTACCTTATCCTCATCGGGTTTTTCATGCACCCTGTAAATAGACGGAACTTTTTTTGACTCTATGAACCGTGCCACGGCGCAGTTTGCGGCAATCATAAAATCCTCGATTAAATCGTGGATAAAATTTCTTGGCTCTGGAATGACCGATATGACTTCATTATCTTCATTTAATATAACCTTCCCCGATAATGAATCAAAATCGAGACCGCCGTTTTTAATTCTTTTATCCCTTAAAATTTCGGCAAGCCTCTTCATGTTAAACAGCATATCTTTTATAGGGGACAGTTTCTCGTCTAATTCGTTAAATTCATTATCCGTCCGCGCTTTGCCAGCCGAGAAGCCCATCGTTAAATATTTATGGGTTTCGTTATAGGTAAGCCTTCCGAATGTTTTTATCGACCCCTTATAAATCTTTGTTCCGATTATTTTTCCTTTGTTATCGATATCCATTTCGCAAACCATCGCAAAACGGTTTTTTTTCGGAAGAAGGCTGCAAAGGTTGTTTGACAGCATTTCGGGAAGCATCGGATAAACAGTTTTAGGAAAATAAGTGGAATTGCCCCTTTTAA
>JAJYQZ010000113.1 GCA_021794335.1 bacterium | reverse complement strand
AAAAAGATTTAAATCTTTTTGTTCATCCCCTTTTTGCAGGTATTTTCGGTTATAATATAAAATATTCCCTTTCTCCGTTAATACATAGCAAAATGTCGAAACTTTCAAATGTGAACATCTGTTACGGTAGTTTTGACATTTCTCCAAAAACCTTCGGGGCCGCATTTAACGGGTTTAAAAGCCTTAAATTCAAAGGCGCCAATATTACTCAGCCTTATAAAATAGAGGTATTAAATTATATAGAGTGTTTAAGCGGCGAAGCCGAACTGATAGGGGCCGTCAATACCGTTAATCTTGAGGGCGACGGTTTTTACAGGGGTTATAATACCGATACAACCGGCTTTACAAAAAGTGTCGGATACGAATTTGGAATAGAATTGAAAAATAAAAATGCTGTAATTTTGGGTGCGGGCGGGGCTTCGAGAGCCGTTTTATATTCGTTAATAAAAGAGGGAGCGCAAGAGATTTTAATAATAAACCGCAATGAAGGCAATGCAAAAAGACTCTTCGAAGAAGCAAATTCATGGAAAGCCGTTTTAAAGTCAAATTCCGAAGTTTTTTATTCAGGTTTTAACCTGACGGGGATTTTGAATGATAAATATTTTGAAAAGTGTGATATTATTATCAATACTATAACGCCGTCGGCAGGCAGTTTTGGATTAATTAAATCTCTTCCTTTAAAAGCTTTAAGCGGCAAATCTTTTGCTATGGATATTTCCTATAACCCGCCTTTAACCGCATTTCTTGAGCTTTTAAACGGTAAGGCCGTAAAGTCTGCCAATGGTTTATCCATGCTGCTTCTTCAGGCGATAGAAAGCTTTTATATATGGACGGGACACAGGATTGATTTGAGCGCGCTTAAAAGCGTGTTATAAAATTTATTTTTATATGGTAAAATAAAATTGACGAATTAAATTAAAAAAAGGTTTGGGTATGGATAACGACTTTATGCCGCTTAACAAATATCCCGGCGATAAAATTGGTGAAATTTTAATAAAGCGGGGGATTGCAAAAAGGGATGATGTATCCAATGCTTTATTAATACAGGAAAGGATACGCTCTGGCCTTGCAAAAGGCGAAAAAGTTCAGGACCTGAAGCTGGGCGAGATTCTTGTAAAAAACGGAGTTATAACTATGGATGAATTAAGCAAAGCTCTAGATGAACAGAGGCGGGTCGGGGGCAGTATCGGCAGACAGCTTACAAAGCTGGGATTCCTGAAGGATTCCGAATTGGTTTCTTTTTTATCAAAAGAATTTGGCGCCGCAACGGTCAGCCTGCTTGACGGGGAAATACCCGAAAGCGTCGTAAAACTTATTCCGCCGGACTTAGCCGTCAGGTATCAGGTCGTTCCATTTAAAAGACAGGGGAATACGCTGTATCTTGCGGTATCTGATCCTACAAAAGTAGGAGCGCTCGACGATATAAAGTTTTTAACGGGCCTTAATGTCGAGGTTGTCGTTTCTTCCGAAAGCGAAATTGCACAGGCGTTATCGAAATATTACAATGCATCTACTATATTGACGGAAAATAAAGATTATTTAAATTCGATAGCTATCGAGGAAATCAACGAAGAGCTTGATATATCGGAACTTCAGAGGTCGTCTTCGGATCAGCCCGTTATTAAATTTGTCAACAAGGTTCTTTTTGATGCCGTAAAAACCGGCGCAAGCGATGTTCACGCAGAACCGTACGAGTCCGTCGTGAGATTCAGATATCGAATAGACGGTAAGTTAATTGAACAGATGAAGCTTCCCGTGCAGCTCAAAAATCCTATTATTTCAAGATTAAAGATCATGTCCCAGATGGATATAGCAGAAAGAAGACTGCCGCAGGACGGCCGTATAAAGGCTAAAATGGACGGTAAAGAGGTTGATATGAGGGTATCGTGTCTTCCGACGCTATTTGGCGAAAAAATTGTCATAAGGATACTCGATAAATCTAACCTTCAGCTCGATATGAGAAAACTGGGCTTTTCGGAATCGCAGCTTGAAGGTTTTAAAACTGCCATTCATAAACCTTACGGCATGATATTGGTAACGGGACCGACAGGTTCGGGTAAGACGACGACTCTTTACAGCGCGCTGTCGGATGTGAATAAACCCGATGTCAACATTTCAACGGCGGAAGACCCGGTCGAATATAATATCCAGGGAATCAATCAGGTTCAGGTAAACGAAGAAATAGGTCTGACCTTTGCTCAGGCGCTAAGGTCTTTTTTAAGGCAGGATCCGGATGTAATTATGGTCGGCGAAATCAGGGATTTGGAAACAGCCGAGATTGCCGTTAAAGCCGCCTTGACAGGTCATTTAGTTCTTTCCACTATTCATACCAATAATGCATCTTCCACGATAACGAGGCTTATAAATATGAAAGTTGAACCGTTTTTGGTCGCCTCCAGTTTAAATCTTATAATCGCTCAAAGGCTTATAAGAAAATTATGCAACGAATGCAAAGAGGCCTATTATCCCGAAGTAAATGTTTTAAAGGGGCTGGGGTTTACGGAAGGCGAAATCCAAAGCAAGCGTTTTTATGCGGCAAAAGGGTGTTCCGTTTGCAATAAAACGGGATATAAAGGGAGAGTAGCGATTTATGAAGTCCTTAATGTTCGGGATGAAATTAAAAATTTAATATACGAAAATGCAAACGAATTTGAAATAGATAAACTTGCTATAAAATTGGGGATGAAGACATTACGGCAGTCGGCAAAAGAAAAGTTTTTGGAGGGAACTACATCGCTTTCGGAGATTATTCAATATATGGAAGGAGAGAATTTGGAATAATGATGAATAAATGGCTTGACATAAATTGACATAAATAGTTATTATACATTATATAATAATTTAATTATTAACTTATACTTTAATAAATATTAATTAAAAAGGTTAACATATGCCGTCCATTGCGGATTTATTAAAAACAACCGTGGATCAAGGCGCTTCAGACCTTCATATAGCTGCGGGAACGCCTCCTCAAATCAGGCTGAGAGGGTCGCTGGTCCCGTTGAACTACCCCATA
>JAJYQZ010000223.1 GCA_021794335.1 bacterium | reverse complement strand
TAAAGCCAATTTTACCGAGTTTGCTTTGAAACTTTAATTTTTTCATCTTAATTGCCCTCTTTTATCTCATTTTCATAACAACATTGACGGCGCGCATTTGCCCTAAAGCGTTATATGTATTTTCGACCAAGTTTATCGTATTGTCGTTAATGGATGCGATCCTTGCCCTGCCAACCCCTATAATCGAACCGACCGTAACTATGTAAGACCTGTTATCAGGGGTCTCTATCATCGCAAAATATTTCCCCCTTCTTTCCATTATCCCGACTATTTTTAAAGACGACAGGCTGTATTGAAGCAGCGGTATTTCCCCGACTTTAAATGAAACAGACGGTTTTTTTGTATATAAAAATGTTTGAAACGGATTCCTTTTTAAAAAATAAGGATATACTAATGAGCTTTGATGTTTTTTAGCCTGCGGTTTTGTAAAGCCTGCCGACTTCGATGCCAAAGCTAAAATGACGGCAAAAGGTATTAATATTAAAACGGCTCTTTTCATTTTTTAACGACGCCTCCCGCTTTTTTAACAAGTTTTTTTGGAGGAGTTCCTATAAAAGAAAATGTAGTTCCCTTAAAACTGACGGAAACCTTTTGTCCTTTTGCGCCGTTCGATATGGAAACATCATGGACATCGACTATTCTTTCCATAGTAGCAAGCTTATAAAAAAATTTATAAACATTGTAAAAATTTCCGCTTATATTCATCGAAAAGGGAACTGCTTCATAAAAACCCTTGGCAACAACCTTGCCGGGTTTAAACATTTTTAAATTAAGACCGAGGATTTTTTCATAATCCGCAATTTTCATAAGAAGCCCCGGAATATCCTTTTTTGACGGAAGTTCTAAGACGAGGCTCGCAAACTCTTTGTTTAAAGCTTCGTATCGCTTCACCAAAACGGGATAGCTTCTAACCAAAGCTAAATCGGCATCATATTTTGCTTTAACCGTATTTAAAACCCCTTTTTTTTGGCTTAAGCGCGCTTCTAACTTTGAGTAAGATAGAAAATAATAACCGCCGATAATGATCAAAAATATCGCAACGCTCACAATTAAGCCTATGCCTAAGGGTCCATTAAATTTAATATTACGCGCTAATTTAGTGTCCATAGATTATTTATTGTTTACGGCACTTTTAATGTCCGGTTTATAATTTGCGTTAAATGTTAAATTAAAATTTTGGAGTTTCAATTCTTGTTTTTTGACCTCGGATGTCTGCAGCAGCGTCACATTATTAAAATAATCGGTTTTGTTTAAATTATCCATGAAAAGCGAAACAACCTGTCCGTCGAGGGCAATGCCGTTCACGCTTATATTGCCGTTAACCGACTTTAAAGAGTCGATCCACGCAAATCTGGGAAGCGATGCCGATATATAATATATATAGCCTATCGGCCCGCTTTGTTCTTTTTTTAATGTTTTTATAATATTAATCTTTTGAAGAATATCGGCAAGCGATGCTTTAATGGCGTTAACCTTTTGAACTTTGGGAAGCAGAGCGGAAGTTTTGCCGTTATATACCTTAATATTATTATCGACTGCGTTAATCTTTGCCGTAATGGCTAAATTCATTGCCACAGCGACGAGGGCGCCCGCTATAATCGGTATTATCACAAAGCCGCTTATGCTCTTTATGCTTTTCTTTTCGATTTTAATTCTTGCCTTTTTTCGGCTTTTATTTAAATTAATTTTAATCATCGTTATTCAAGCCCTCTTAATGCCAGCCCGACGGCAACGCCGAACAGATGGCTTCGGTTATCGGCTGATTCATCTTTAAAAAGAATACCCCTGAACGGATTTATAACCTCTACCGGAATATTCAGTTTGCCCTCTATATCGCCGGAAAGACCGGGTAATTTACTTGAGCCGCCCGTTAAATAAATCCTTTTAGGATATTGTTTGTCGTTATTCGCCGCAAAATAATCTACCGTCCTTTGAATCTCCGAGGTCACTCTGGATATTATCATATTGAGATAAACGGCGTAATTCGATTGAAAATTAATATCCCGATTGCCGATATCGCCGGTTTTTATATTTTCTGCTTCGTTAAAATCTATTTGAAATTTCTTGGCTATCTCCTCGGTAATATTCACTCCTCCGATAGGGATATCTCTTCTAAACAAATTAAAACCTTTTTTAATTACGTGAACATTTGTTTCCGATGCGCCGACCCTCACAAGAGAAACAAGCTCGTCAAACTCTTCGGGATAGTTAAAATTAAACATATTTTCAACGGCTATGCAATCCACATCCACCCTGAACGGATTTAGACCGCATTCTTGGATGAGTCCGGTTTGATTGTTAATGATGTCTTTTTTACCTGCCACTATCATTACCATATTATTGTTCGGTTCCGTTTGAGATTCTCCTAAAACGACATAATCGTAAAAAACCTCGTTTATATCATAAGTAATGTATTGCTGGGCTTCGTAATATATCGACGAATCAAGCTCGCCTTCTTTCATTTTTGGCATTTCGATTGTTTTTATAATAACATGCTTGCACGGTACCGCTATAACGACATTTTTTTCTTTAATCCCAAGTCTCGAAAACGAACTTTTTAAATAAGAGGCGACGGAAGCCTTGTCGTTTATTACCCCGCCGCTGACGGCGCCGCCCGGTAAACCTATTACATCGGAATCCAAAACACGGTATGTATGACCCGACTTCGAAAGCCTTAATATCTTAATCGAATCCGAACCTATATCGATTCCTACGCCGTTTTTTAAACCAAAGCTAAGTTTAAATGCCATATAAGTTTATTACCCCTGTAACTTTAAGTCCCCGTTCCCCGTCCATTTACTTACTTAATATTATATCGTCATTTTTTAATATTTTAATTAATTAATTATCAATTAATTTTTATAACTATTTTAATGTAAATTATAATTAAATATAAAGATAAATCAAAACCGCTTTGATTGTCAAGTCTTTTTTATTAATTTTTATTAAAAATTTTTAATTTATTTTTTTATCGATTTTTTTATTTCAATTTTGGCTTCAAAAATCGTATAATGTTT
>JAJYQZ010000066.1 GCA_021794335.1 bacterium | reverse complement strand
CAAGCATCGTCATATGGCATGCAACAAGATTAACTCCATAAGTGCTTAAACTCTGAAGCAGGGGGTAAAACTTTTTATCGTATTTTTTCATAAATACTTTAAGTCCCGGACCGTATGCGACTACATCAACTTTATAGTTAATGCCGTGAGCGCTCATAATCTGGACAACTTTAGCGGCATTGCCGAGGGCAAGATTCCATCTTGCTGGATTATCCTGCGTTATTTGAATCACGACTTTCATAGTCTTATTTTTAAAATACGGAAGCGCCTGTATCTTTTTGTAGGCATAAGCGTTGCCGCTAAAATACACTAAAGTCAAGGCCAAAACGATAAAAACTGCTTTAAATTTTAGCAAACCCTTTTTAAATAAATATTTATTCATTATTATTATTCTCCTTTCTCCATTTTTTAATAACCATATGCTAACCATTTATTTATAATTTTTTAATCATTTTCCTACGCTTATTTTATAACCCTTTGAAAGCGAATAAACATATAGATCTAGATACTTCCACACTTTAGAGCCTATCTTCTTTTTAAATCCCACTTCTCCGGTGTATATACAGTGATTAAACTGATCCTGCATAGTAATAATCTTGCCCCATTTTTTATATGTGGGATAATAAACTGCGTGGCCTATTACGGGCTTGGTCGGCTTGCCGCCCAGAACGCCCGCTCCGCCGCCGGGATGACAGGAATCGCAGCTAAAATCGGAAGCGCCGAGAGGAGTATCGTAATAATGTTTTCCAAGCGTTAAAGCCTGTTGAATTGTTTTTGGACGCAGACAGGCTTTTGTAAAAATCGGGTTTGGCGTAGCATTATATCCTTTAATTCTGTAGCCGTTGCTTAAATAGGTTACATAAAGGGTAAGATAATTAAGTTTCTGTCCGCTGAGCGGTTTTCCTTTTAACACATGAACGATGCACATATTCAGTCTTTCTCCGAGAGTAATAATTTGATGGCTTTTGGGATTGAATCTCGGAAAAGTAGCCGCAACGCCTGCTAAACTCCTGACCACCTTGCCGGCCTTTGGAATATAGGTGCCGATACTGTCAACATGACACTTGGCGCATGAAAAACCGTTTGTTCCAAGTTTAGCGCTATAAAATTCGGATTTCCCAATCTTTAAGGCGGCCTGTATTTTTTCTTTGGCAATCATTTTCTTGTTTAATTTTCCTTTTGCGTAAGCAACACTATTAAAAAAGTATGATGCAAAGATAACCAGAAAAACTCCCAAAACAACTAAAATAAATCTTTTCATTTTGCCCTCCTAATGTAACGGTTGTTTTATATTTAAGGTTTTAGAAATGTATAACCCTGCATCTGCTTTCTGGCTATCTCTACGACTCCCGCCGGAACTACTTTAACAAAAGGAAACAGTGCTTTTTTTGTCAAATGAGCTTTAAGCATAGTATTATGGCATGCCCGTATTTTTAATCCATAGGTAACCAAACTTTGAAGAACGGCTTCATTTTTTTTATCGAATTTCTTCATCACCATTCTTAAACCGGGACCGAACACGACAAGTTCCATTTTATACTTAAAAGAATTATCCCCGAATGCGGCCATAACATTTTTTATATTGGCAATCGCAAGTCCCCACCTTCCCGGCTTTGCATAATCGACTTCGATTACCATTTTCATGGTTTTGTGTTTAAAAAATTCGGGAAGAGGTAATGGATGGGTATTGTAATATGCTGGATAGGAACTGTAAGACGATGGACCGTACTTTAAAGCATAAGCTTTAGGCGCAGGCGAGAAAAATAAAATTGAAACCGCGGCAATCATTAATAAACTTAAAAATAAACGAGACTTTTTCATTTTTAATCTCCTTAATCTTAATTTGCTTAATTTGGTTATTAATTTGATTATAAGTTATACCAAAAATTGCCGATAGAAACCGTTAAAATTGCTTTAAGGTTATGTGAACACTGGATTCCCGCTTACGCAGGAATGACAATGCGGGAATTTAAATTTTCACCCGATGGGTGTCCCAACCCGCTTCAGCGGGAATCCATGAAATAAAATTTCTATCGGCAATTTTGGGTTGCATAACATGTCGATCAATTATTTTCCTTCTTATTTATATAAGAGCCTTAAATTTTATATAAAAACCTTTAATCCGTCTAACTATCGCCTTATCACCCCGCAGTCCTTGAATGCCTGTATATGACATCTCCGGTTTGGATAGACCTGATTGTTTTATGCCCCCTTACATAGTCTGCTATTATATCGTAGGCCTTTTCTTTTTGCAGTCCGCCGTGGGCGGCGTTAGCCAATTTCTGCATCTTTGCGCCTGATGTGATAAGCCAGTAATCCTTATTCGGATTTATAGGTTTGCCGTTTATCATAAAACTTTTAATCCTTTTGGCGCCGTGTTGGTTTATAAGTATATGCATTTTAGAATTAGATATTCTTGTTGCATCCCCGCCCATTTGCAAATAAGGGTCTCTTGCAAAAACATCGCTTAAATTGCTGGATGTCGTCTCGAGAATCTTTTGTCCGCTCAGCTTGACCCTGTAAACCTCTGGATATGTCGTGCCGTATTCCCCGTAAACATGTTCCATGGTTATCTTTTCGCCGGGCAGAATCGTCTCGCCCCAGCGCCAGCCGGGGGTGAACACTAACGGGGTGTCGTATTTTTCCATAAATGCCTGCTCTACAACGTTGTCCACCGTGCTGGTAAAGGTCGCCCTTCTGTACAACAGGTCTTCGGATGTTCCGAGTTCTTCGTTCAGCGTGCGGGCGTGCGGCGCGTATTCTTCGTCTATTATCCTGCTTATTTCGGGGTCAGGCTTAATCCAGTTCGTAACTATCGGGATAAGTTTATGGTCGTAATCTACTATTTTTTTATTCCTGACATTTAAATCAATCCTTCCGACAAACTTTCCGTGCGTTCCCGCCTGAACGATTATGGTGTTATTGATGATTTCGGGAACGGGAAGTATGTCATGGGTATGTCCGCCGACTATAATGTCTATTCCGTTAATGAGGGCGGCGAACTTCCTGTCCACTTCGAG
>JAJYQZ010000072.1 GCA_021794335.1 bacterium | reverse complement strand
GATATAAAATCGGCAAAAACCTTCTTTACGAGTTTATGGAAGCCTCTTCGGCAATATATCTTTTCATTCTCGAAAAAAAATACGCCCAATCCGTCCTCAAAGAAGAACTCGGGGAGAAAAAGGCTTATGTCATCGATAACGGGCTTTTAAACGCGGTAACTTTTAAGTTTTCCGCCGATTACGGAAAACTTCTCGAAAACCTTATGTTTCTTGAATTCCAAAAAATGGGATATAAAACATTTTTCTATAAGGGCAAAAGGGAATGTGATTTTGTTTTATACGACGAAAGGGGCGAAAAAACGGCAATACAGGTATGCGCAGACCTTTCGGACGCGGACACAAGAAACAGGGAAATGGAAGGGCTGGCGTAAGCCTGTAAAAACCTTAAAATTAATACCGGGCATATTTTAACGCTTTCCCAAGAAGAAACGATAGCCTATGAAGGCTTAACTGTTAAAGTCCAACCGGCATTTAAGTTTTTACTGCAAAATCTCCAATATAGCCCATCCGAATGGCAATAACTTTTTATTTGTTTCGGGGTTGCTTTCTTCAGACGCAAGCCAAATTCTGGTAGAATGGTCAAGATACTTGGCGGGCTCGCCGCCTTTTTGCATGATTTTTATTTTTCTGACCCTTTCTATAGTAACTGCCTCCGCACCGGAATGCCTGCCTATGCGAGCAAAACATCCACGTTTGAATTTCCCTTTATACTTATTATTATAAATATCATAAGAACCCAAATTTGCGCTAATCTTTTTTAAAACTTCATCATTTTCTTTTATAAAATTATCTCTATAAAATTTATTCATCGCTTTTAAAATATTATCCAAATCGATTGGTTTTTCAATTTTCCGACTATCCTCGGGATTATTGATATTTATAACTCCCTCAAAAATACTACCTTCATTGATTATTTCAAGTATTTGATATGGACCACGCGGAGCCTTTTTTGGGTTTAGAATTGTCTTATTTTTAATAACCGCGTATAATATTTTTGTCTTAATATTTTCAACAGGAAGAAAATCAGAAATCTTTATCATGCTAAATGGGTCGGAGTAAAAACTTCCACCCAATATATCTTCTTCCAACCTTTTATTTTGCCCCGCAAATTTTTCCGCCTTTTTATCATCAGTCTCCGCTATGTTTGCAGCCTCTTCCTTCCATGTCGAGAAATTATTATTTGTTCCATTTTTCGAAATCCAATTTAAATAGCCGGTTCTAAAAGAACCCTTTAACGAGGAGCCTGGAATATATGGGAGGTTATTATTTGGATTAAAAGCGGTTCTGTTTATAACGAATTTATTGATTTCATTCTCTATATCTATATTTTTATCATTCTTAAGAGACGTTAATAAATTTAAAACTTTTTTATAATGTTTCGATAAAGCGCTAGAAATTTCAACATTTATGCCTTTAATCGAAGCCAATTTCTTTGATATAAATTCATAAATTTTTAAGATAGATTTAATGTCTCCTCCCATTGATATTTCAGTAATTTTTTGTTTTTCTAAAGGGGAGAGCGATTTTATAAAATTTAACGGGTCAAAATTTATCAATATATTTTTATTTTCATCTATTACAAAATGCGTAGGTTCATAAACATCGTCGCATCCAATATGAATAGGGGATAAAACATGAAGCCTTGCTTTTACACGCATTTAAACTATACCTCCACAGGAATATATAAAGAATACCCTTGAGAAATTGTTTTAGGTTCAACTTTTGAAATACTCGTTACCGACGTTCCAATATAGGGTTTATTAAAAATTTTTTTATCATTTCCATTTTCGGTCTCAGGCTTAAATATCCCACCCTCGTCAGCCATAATAACGGGATTTTTAAAAGGGTTGCTTGATTTAGCCAGTACATCCCCATGTTTGCCAAATCTTGTAAAGGGAGTAAAATACATTTCGGAAAAAATATTTTTTTGCGGAACGCAAGGAGAAAGCGTATAACAAGCATTTGGTTTATCGCTTCCCATATCCGCAAGATTAGTCTCACCTTCTTTAGCAAGAGCAAACCTGCCCAACCCCGTTGAGGCATCCTTTCCAAAACCTAAACTCCCTATCCTTTCAAGCCCCTCCTTAACTTGGTCGATTTTAACCACAGTTTCGTCAATACCAATAAAAAGAGCCAATTCGACTTCGGGATAAAAGAATTCTTGTTCGACTGCGTAAGGAGCAAACCCTTCACCCCCTGTAGTACCAGTATTCCTATCAATTTTATTATGATATTGATTTATTGATGAGATAAATCCGCTTTCCACCGTTTTGTGCATTGTCATTTTATATTCTTCTGTTAACTCTTTTTGGGCCTTTTCATATAATTCCTTATCATTAATAAGCTCAAGGTCTTTAAAAAATTTAAATTTTTTACCTTCCTTTAAAAGCATCCATTTTTTATTTTTATATTCCTTTCTTTTGCTTATTTTTTCTTTTTTATCCCCTTCAATGTTAAATAGTTTGTCAACAGGTAAATTTGGCGTTTTTAAAGCGTAAGTATATTTACCGCCATTATCTAATGAAAATTTTGGAAACATCGATGAAAAAATAATAAACGGCGAATTGCTATAAGAGAATAAAAGATCTTCTAAAGATTTTCCGATTAGCGTATCGTCATAAAAAATCTGCCAGCAAAAGTGTCCAAAAATAGTATCGCCTTTCAATGGCGTTCCAAAGCCGCTTATTGGCTTAACAGTAATTTCATATATTTTCAAAATTAACTCTCCTTGTTTTTTTTATTTAAATCTTCAAACGGGTCTAATGATTTGAACTTCTCGTTTATTTCCGTATCTTTAAAAGAAAAAGCAATTCTTCCGTAGCCTCTGCTGCCACTGCCTCCCAATGTATCCATTTCAACGAGCTTTAAACCGCAAAGAAGCACACCGAAAAGGTTTTCTTCTTCATTTTCTAAATTTCTAAATGTTATAAGAAAGTCAAACTGAGTTCCTTCTGGAACTCTTTCGATAAATCTTGGATGTTCGGCAGTGCCGTTGATTCTATTAATAACATTTTCAGATTTTTGCTCCGTCAACAGCCAGCGATTTTCCTTAGCTTTATTTTTCCAATCCTCATTGAGATAACAGTCGGAAAAATATGCCCTCGTGGGACTAAAAGCAGTTTCATCTTCAATATCAGCGCCGCTCAAACCAAAAATTTTCAAGATTGCTTCGCATTTATTTTTTTGTTCTTCATTCTCTATCTTGTTTATCGTAGAACTTGAAACAACATTTCCTTCTGTTTTTACCATTAGGCCGCTTTCCATTTCAAGTAGCGACCTAACCTTGCCTTTCAGTGAAGAGCCGGGGATATACGGTTCAAGTGTGTGAATATGTTTAATAACTGGACTGTCTATGCCCCCTATGTGCATCTCGGTATCATCGCCAGAGCCTATATGAAGACCGCTTTTTAATGTAATCGTCCCCTCAAGTTTTTTAATTTCCGTAAGTCTCATATTATTCCTCCTGTTTTATTTTTCATAATAAAATTTATAATAACCTATAAATGATTCGAATAATCCGACAAATGCGCTAAAATCATCCTTATCTTTTATTTGCGATAAAGATTCCGATATAAATTGTTTAAATTTATCTGAAACTAGTTGTTTTCTTCCAACCGCGTATGCCGCTTTCGCATTTAACATTTTTAAATAAGGTAAAATATTATCGAATTCATCTGGATTTGTTTCCACGATGCTATTAAATCTTATAACCTCGTCATAAAATTTTCGAATCTGCGTAGGCTTATTATTTGTAGGCTTATCTTTCTTATCTTTATTACAAGAATTTTTAACCTCTTTAGCCCAATCTTCAGCAATTGAAGAAAATAACTCAGGTTCAAGTAACTTTTTACTTTTATCCTTCCAAAATTTTATTACCATAATTTTACCTCCTATCTTCTTTGGTTATATATAATTTGCCACAGCGATATTTTCATTGCGCCAGCATACATTTCTATCCACTCAGCCGATTCTTCGACACTTTTTACTGCATCCTTGCGTTCCTGTTCATTAAAGCCTTTGTCTTTGCCTATATTTCTTATAAGATTGTATTTAAATTTGGCTCTCCACTGAAGGCATTCTATATCTTCCATATTAAACTTATCGAGTTCCTTTAACTTTTTTTCCCGACTTGCCAATTCTATAAAATTATTAAATCTAAACAACATTGATTTATTGATAAATTTGAGATCCAGCCATTCTTGTATCTTAATTTTTATTTCTTCAAGTTTTTTAAATTCGTCCCATTTTACTGGTTCTCCAAATAGGGTTAAAGAATCTTTATAATTTTCTTTAGATTTTTTTAATGCGTTCTCTGCTGTTTTACTGAAAGATAAAACAGGCTTATCAGGTTTATTAATATTTATTCCTGCAGAAATTGTTATGTCCTGATTTTCGCAAACATATTCTTTAAATTTATTGTTCAAAAAAGAAGCGAAATCAACTATTTTATTCCATGGGCCGATAAGAAAAAGGTCGTCTCCGCCGGCAAAAACTGTATAAATATTTTTAAATTCCGCATGGCCACCTAAAATATACGGCAAATAAACCGAAAAGAAATAATTCAACTGCCTGCTCATCGTTGCAGTGCGGGATAAGTTATTGTTTTTAAGTCCGCATGTAAAAATAAGGCCAAGATTGTCCACATCGGCTTTAAGACACCCTAAGGCCTCTATGCCTGTAAATTCACCTGGTTTGTCCGTTTTATTAAGCGATTTTTTGGCTAAATGCAAAAACGTCTTAGGATAGCCCTTTTTTATATTATCTATCAGCTCTAATTTTTTCTTTTCAGTTTTTTCTCCTGCAAGAAGGCGTGAGTCTCGATTATCTTCTTCTTCATATTTTGGGGTGTAACCGTTAATAAATTTTGCCGTTATTTCTTTGGAGACATTTCCATTTATAGCGCCAGATATGTTCCAGTATTTAATAAGCGAACCATCATTCGCCATTTCATTTAAATCCCCTGATATATCAAAAAACAACTGGTATATCCCAAAAATAGGTTCTTTTAATTTCTGCCCATGAATATTTGCGTCTATAGTTGCGATAGCAATTTTATCGGACTTAACAAGATTTGTTCCGATGTAAATATGGTCTCTGCAAATATTGCACGCCGATTTATTGCCTTCACCTAAAATCGAATCATTTTCTACATCTTTGTTCGATGGCCTTTTACCACAAAAAGGACATAATTTTTTATTCAAATCATTATTGAAACCATCAAGATAATTTTCTACCGCCCCGCCAAATTTATTTAAATCAATTTTTGTTAATTTCCTAATTTCGGTTTTTTTCGAGAGATTTTCCATTAACTCGTTAAACTTTTCATTTTCAACTGTAAAATCATTATAAGAAGCCTCGATATAAGATATACCAAACGTCGATTCTCCAAAAAAATTTTTAATAAGCCAATCGTTAATCTTTTCTTCTATCTCTTTAATCCCTTTTAATGTGTTTTCAGTATTAGGAGCAATTATAGTAAATTTTCCGGCGGCGTTTAAGACAATTGAAGAAATAGTAAGCCCTATCTCTCTACAAAGCATATCGGCAGCCAACTCCGAAATAAGAGACACAGCAAATGACCTTCCTCTTAATAATTTTGCTGCGGCTTTGCCGGTGTTTCCTCCTTCGGAAAATATAAAGTCTTGAATTCCATAGAAATCACCCGTAATAATCAAAAATTTTTTCTCATCATAACCATCCCTGATTTTTCCCATTTCTAAAGTATTGTTATGCATATGGTATAAGTATATAGAAGATGCGAGAGCGCTGGTCATCTTAGAATGGTCGTATAGCGAAATATCAGGTATAACCATGCCGACTGTAGCCGAAGGGATATTAGAAGCATAAATCATAAACAGACTGTCAAAATGTTCTAACCAAATGTGTATAGTTTGTTTATGTTTTAACTTTTCTAATGAACCAACAAATTTATAGAAAAGATCACTATATTCTTTATTAGACAGATTTTCTTGGGAATCAGTATGTTTTATGGGAAATATCGTTTCCGGCGTAAGTTTCTCTAAAGGATATCTATAATTGTATCCATCAAGATTTTCTTTCCATTTGTCATTTAAATCGATGCCTTCGAAAATTGTTAACAGCCTGGTTTTTTTATAATCTCTAACCCCTATCTCATTATTGTAATCCTCAAATTCTTGACGCTCAAAGCCGCTGCTTATTCTGTCAGCCATTGCGATTATCCACTGCATTGGCGTTTCCGGCTTATGATGTCCTGCAGCAAGATTCATAAATGGGTCGCCAAGCCCCCAATTTTCTTTATTAAATTGCTTCGGTAAAATTTTTTCCAAATGGTCTATAAATGCCGCAGTATAAACAGCGTGTTTGTGAGTATATTTATCTTTAAAATGCGGCTGATATAAATCCATATTGTCATTTATAAATTTTTCATCAGGGAAAAAACCGGGTATTTTTTCTTCATTCTCAGTTGCTCTTTTATTTTTATCATGCGCCCTTTCGGCAAACTTGCCTATATCATGCAAATAACCCGCTAATGCAATTTTATAAATAGTCTCATCCATTATGTTTACACCTTATTTTGAATTTTGGGTATTTTCCATATCACAACATCCTGCAGTATCACACGAACTTATTTTTCTCCAAAAACTCGCTCCTAAACCTGCCTTCGTCTAAAAGCATTTCCTTGTCGTCAACGATATCGATACCATATATTTTCGCCCTTTTTTTATGTTCTTCATTTCCTAATAGGACATCCGGCAAGAACAGAAAACTTTTTGCGGTCAAGCCAAAACTTTTTTTTAATGCCGACTGCTTATATAAAACATCTCCGAGAATACTCTTGCCTGACACATCCTTTAAGCCGGTCTTACATTCAATGATATTGATTTTATTTTTGTGTATAAAAATTACATCTAATTCATTAGCCGCGGCTTCCCCTAAAAGACTTTTATCTTTTATTTCCAAATTCAAGCAAATCTGTTCTTCATTGAGTTTTAATCCTCTTTTTATTAAAAAATAAATATATTCTTCAAACCAACCGCCGGTCAGATATTTTATCCTTGACTTCGTAAATTCGCGGTCCTCGAAAACTTTTTTGCAAAGTTCAAGTACATCTTTTTTGTCATTGCCCGATAATTGTTCCAATAATTTTTTATATTTGTCGAGATTGCTCCCTATTTTTTTTTGTATAATCTCTATTGTGTTTCTCTCGGGTTTAAAAATCTTCGAGTAAAATTCCCACGTTTTTTCAAATTTCATAAGGGGAAGTTTTCCTGTTTTTTCCTCATCTATAGAATAAGCCGTTAGATATTCTTTCAAGTTGCAATGGTAACTTTCAATGCAATTGCTTTCTTCAGAAGGAAAAACCTTATCGAATTTATCTTTGCCCACATTCAAATAATACATACCAATTCCCTTTTGTCCCAGTAAACTTTTTTCTTTAAAATAATCATGGACGGCTAAGGACATAATCTTATTTCCGCCGGTAAGGTTTACAATAATTTCGGCGCCCCCGTCAAAAAAGGGGTATTTGTCAAGCTCTGCTTTAATTTCGGAAATACTTTGCTCCGATACGATTATTCTATCGGAGTCTTTAGCCATAAGGCTCTTTAATATCCAATGAGTCTTTTGGTTTTTCTCCATCTCTTCGGTGGTGATAAAAACCAATCTTTCGGCATCGCCGTTTGCCTTGATAAACATCACATTCGGTATGGTCTGGTCCGAAACCAACGCTACTATAGTCTTACCCATTTGCGCGCACCTCCACTTTTCCCAATCCGAAACTTGTGTTTTTCCCTATATGAAATAGTCCGGCCGCTTCTAAAAGCGCCAATTCCCAGCTTGAAAAAGCCCCTTTTACGACGGCTTTTCCCATAAGACCACCCATTTGCATGCTTTGCTTCTGCCTTGCGGAATATCTCGAATAATCAGTCCATTTTAACCGGCTTAAGAATTCCTTGCCGTTTGAGGCGCTTTCTATAAAACCAAGCGAATCTGCTGTTACACCGCTGCTTGGGAAACTTCCGTTCCCGAAAAGATTATCTAGTATATCGACCCTCCGAACCGCGCCGTAAAGAATATCTTTATAAGTTATATTAGAAACTAACTTGCCGTTATGCTTTATCCTTAGCGGCGATAAAAAAGCTAACTCGACCTCTTTTATCCTTTCGTTTTTATTTTCCGCCAAAGCGCTCCCGTCCCAATCCCAAATTAGCGGACTAACATTTTTACAGTAATCGTTTTCTTTGGCAAGCACCGATTCCCCTTGACAGGAAACATTTTCAATACTGAAATGAATTCTGCCGGTTAATATACCGGATTTGCCGATATTAATCATCGTAAGAAGAATATAGGGAAAATAATTAACGGCAGTACCGATTAAAACAATATCTATATTAATACGTTCCGTCTTCAAGCCGGTAGGAGCATCGGAATATACTAAATACGGATGGGAAGCCCTGTCCCTGCCTTTTATAATTCCGTTATTCTTGTCTATGGGGGTTTCAAATACCGAGGAATAAATGCAGGTTTTATCTAAAATACACGAGCCGCACCGGGAGCTTCTGAGGATGCAGGTCAGCTTTTTAAGTTGAAACCCTATATTATTGCGGAAAATGAACGATGCGGGAGACCTGAAAGCAATTTCTTTTTCAAACTTCAAACAGAATGTATATTTATTATATTGAAACATATATGCCCCTAAACGTACCTCAATGTTTCGCTACAGTTACCTCATACATCTCGTTCCTATACCTTACCTCGTGAAAATTATGCACGACGGCGTGAAACGCCGTTAAATAAACCGGTATCGCCGTAGCTCCCGTCAGTATTACTACACCTGCGAAACAGGCAGCGTTTTTATCGTTACCGCCGCCGCTTACCTTGGCTCCGGCCTTCGCCTTTCTAATATACTCCGCTATATTTTCGCCGATTAAATTAAGATTGTCCTGATTCAACTCAAACGATTTCCTGCCGCCGTAGCTTTCAATTTTAACTCCGGCGTAAATCTCCTTATTTTCTAAACTTAAATCCAGCTCCATTTTTTAATGCCGGTATTTTTCGGTTTGATTATTTTTTAATAATTTACTTTCTATAAAATCACATTGACTCTAATATGTCAATAATCATTTATGCCCCAAAATTGCCGATAGAAAATTATAATTCTGGATTCCTGCTTTCGCAGGAATGACTTTGCAGGTTTTTAAGTTTTCACCCAACGGGTGTCATTCCGAAGGAAGCAGGAAACGAAGTACAGCGAAGCTCATCCAGTGTTCATATAACTTTAAAGCCATTTGAGAGATTTCTATCGGCAAATTATAGTATGTATTTTAATTTATTATTTCAACTTTTTTAACTTTTGTAAATAAAAACAATATTTCAGAAACATCGCAAATTTCCATATTCTTTAATAATAATCGCTCAATTAAAGATTTATGTTTGCAAAAAGAATTTAAATTAAATATAATTGGCTTTAATAGTAAAATAAAGATAATATTGTGAAACATATAATTAAAAAATTCAAAAAATATGACTGTAACTGGCTCAGGTTAGCCGTTGCTATATCCGCTTCTCTTATCTTTATAGGAATGTTGTCTATCTATATAAACGACTTACTTAAACTGGAATTTAATTTATGGTTAGTCGTCAGAACATTTATAGCCATAATACTGCTACTCGGCTCCCTGTATTGGACTAATTATGAAAGAAAAAATTTTTCTTCTATCGCTATCCCTGTCGAAAGAGACTTAGGTTTACAGGAAAGAACCTTCGAGGCCTTAATAATGCCATTATCCGTTAATCAACTCAGAGCGGATATTATAACACCCTCTAACCCGGCTAAAACGCTCAAAATTACAAACGGGACGGGGAAAGAATTCCCGTTCGAATATACCTCTGAACATTCGCCGTTTAAGCGTTTAGAAGAATTGCTATTAGATAATTCTGGTCCGCCTTATGCAAAAGAAATTTTCTCCAACTGGCAAATGCCCTTAACATCCATTATTAGAAATATCAAGCATGACAAAGGCGGGAGGGGATTAAAACAATTATGGCTTATAGGTTCTAAAAATATACATTACGATAACACAGAAAAAACAATAGATGGCTCCGCAGGGCAGCTAAAGCATCTTATAAAAATATTACTCTTCTTTTTTAAAAATAAATTCGATATTTACGTTTACGACATAGAAAACAACACACATATTAAAATAGACCCTGCCGAAGCCGAAAGTATAGACGAGTTATTAACCGGCGATATCGTAAAGCAAATTGGATTAGATTTTGACGATTTCCGCCAGGTCTATGAAAGTTTTAATAAAATAATTCATAAAATAGTAAAAATTTCTAAAGAAGAAGGCGATGAGATAGAGGAGCACAGAATCGCCATCGATATTACGGGAGGCCAAAAACCTATAAGCGTCGCCGGCGCCATCGCAACGCTGAAATTTAAAACAAAAATTGTTTACGTTAACACAAACAGACTGCCGGATATGAAAGAAATAGACGCCAAGATGGAAACCGAACCGGAACTCTCATGACAATAAAAAATTAATAGCTACAACGTAACGCGTTTGCCCAAAATTGCCGATAGAAACTCTTAAAACTGATTCAAAGTATACTAATACTGGATTCCAGCCATCCTTTGCCTGCATCAATGGCATGCATTGATAAACGCAGGCAAAGAATATGCTGGAATGACAACATTTGGGTTAAAAGACTGGATTCCCGCGAAGCACTGTCATTCCCGCGAAGCACTGTCATTCCCGCGAAGCACTGTCATTCCCGCGAAGCACTGTCATTCCCGCGAAGCACTGTCATTCCCGCGAAAGCGGGAATCCAAAAGTTATATAATTTCTATTGCAAAATTAAGGTTATAAAAACAATATTTCAGAAATATTGTTTTTATGGCATTATACAAAATTATTCTACATAATAAATATTCAAAATATGTTATTTATATAGTTACATAAAATGTCGATTTAACGGTATAAAGTATGAAAATTTAATTTTTATTTAATTAAACCGGAAAAATTAAAAAATGAATAATACCGAAACCCTATCTACCGCCGCTGCGCGCAGCAAAGCCGGCTTAGACATGAACCAGCCTAAAATATACAACGAAATATTAATACTTGCGCTTGGCACGACGCCGCAGCTTGTTACCGAGGCAATTTACGCGCTTTATAAAACCCGCCCCGCCGTTATATACGATGAAATATTTATTATAACTACAAGCGTCGGCAGAAACATGCTTAAAAAGTTCCTTATAGATGAAAACAAACTTGCGGCAATGTCAAAGGATATGGGCGTTAAGTTTACCGTTAAAAATAATTCTTTTATAGTGCCCAAATATGATAACGGCGTAGAACTGGACGACATCAAGACGTCTTCCGACAACCAGATTATGGCAAACTCCATAGTATCTTTAATAAAAGAAAAAACCGGAACCGCTTCTAACCGCATCCACGCCTTTTTATCCGGGGGAAGAAAAACAATGTCTTTTTATATGGGCCTTGCAATGGAGCTTTACTCTAGGCCGTGGGACAAAACCTATCATATACTTGTTTCGGAACAATTTAAGTCCAATAAGGATTTTTATTACAAGCCCGTTAAAAATAAACAAATAATATCGGGGGAAAACACATTGAATACCGACGATGCCGAAATTATGCTTATAGACCTGCCTATGATTAGACTACGGAATAAAATAAAGATGGATATAAGCGATTTTAAAACCGCGCTGGAATATGGACAAAAAGAAATAGACACGTCGATAACCCAGCCTTCGCTCAAGATAAACTTAAGGAACAGGCAGATATCCATAGACAATTACATCGCTATCGAACTTACGCCCATCCAGCTCATGGTTTATACGACATATTTAAAATTTAAATTGAATAATTGTAAATATCCGCAAAGGGAATATTGCAAGGACTGCATCGAATGTTTCCCTTCTCTGCTCGATTTAACCACTAAACCCGCGCTTGAAGAGATGGCCAAAATTTACAGGGTTATATCGCCCGCTAAGGTAGATATCCTCCTGCAAAATTACAAAGACGGCATAGGCATGGAGGTTATGCGACAATCCATAAGCAAGATTAAAAAAATCATACACGATACGGTAAAGGATGAAACGGTCGCCTCCTTATGCATAATATCTACGGCGAATAAAAATTACGGCAACACGAGGCACGGAATAAAAATAGAAAAGAGAAAAATATTTATAAGCCCCGATATATAACAGATACAGCGCCAAGATTAGGCATCCAACGCACGCGTATCCTTGTCGCCACGCATTCTCTCACTTTTGATTCCCGAAATTAAACCAATTAAAACAATATTTCCGAAATATTGTTTTAATGGCATTGCGCTTAATTCTCCAGCATAATAATCAAGTAATAAATTTAACTAACTTTAATAAAAGTTTAGGAGGATTAAAATGCGGACAAAAACTAAATTACGGATTAAAAAATTAACACCGGTTCTTGCTTTAACGATTTTATTCGTGATGAGCATCGCCCTTGCGGGCTGCGGACTGTTTACCGTTAACGGCGCTTCGTCGGGCAGTTCCGTCTCTAAGAGCCAATTAAACGACATGCCTTTAGGCTCTTCGGAAAACGACGTGCTTACAAAGTTCGGCGATCCGTCAAAGCAGGTTAAAATTAAGAATGGCAAAGGATTTGAAAGGGTATGGTATTATTGCTGGTCGAGAGGCACGGGCGGAACGTTCTTATACGGCACGTTCAGCAACGAAGGAACAAACACCAAATGCGCGACATTCATCTTTAAAAATGAAAAGCTGGTAAGCAGGGGTATAGGCAACGGAAACAGCGGCGTTGGAGCAGTTGGCGTTCCGGCGGTAATTCCGATGTACTAACATGAATTAGCGCTTCTTCATCTCCGCGATAACCTCGCGGAGATATTTTATTCCCTTAAACCACCTAGCCCTTTCGGACGGTCTCATGGAAGAAACGGGGTCAACCATAGCGCGGCAGCCCATGTAGCGGTTCCCAAAATTGCCGATAGAAAATGTAGAATATACTTCAAAACCTTAAAAGCTCTGGATTCCTGCTTTCGCAGGAATGACTTTGCTATATTTTATCTTTTCACCCAACGGGTGTCATTCCCGCGAAAGCGGGAATCCAGTATTTACATATAAAAGAAACATCTAAATAT
This sequence comes from bacterium, assembly GCA_021794335.1. Next base: position 299 of record JAJYQZ010000072.1, on the reverse strand, counting down.
TTTCTATTGCAAAATTAAAAGCTAACTTTCCTCCGTGGCTTGTTCCTTATTACGAAAAAGAAGCATTAAAAACGGGATTTGAGAAACTAATGTAAATATTGGAAGTAATATTATTACCAATCATGAAATTGCAAATTCGGATTTAATTTTTGAAAGTATAAACAACCATAGAGTTTACGGTATTTTGAGTGCTGTTACCGTTTCCGTAAACCCTGCGGTTTGCAATTTGATTTTCAAATTCAAGTCTAAACTGAATATTTTTAAATATCTTCATAGCAGGTCTATATCCTAAGGTAAAT
>JAJYQZ010000285.1 GCA_021794335.1 bacterium | reverse complement strand
CAAAGATAATCAATGAAGCAAAATCAGGTTTCTATAGCTGTGATATATTACCTCCTTCGGTTAACTATTCGATGGAAAGATTTACGATCGTCAGCAGCAACGGTAACGGGCTTGCAATCAGGGTAGGACTGGGAGCCGTTAAAAATGTCGGCAAGTCCGCGATTGACTCCGTTTTGCAAATACGGCAAGAGGGTTTATTTAAAGACCTGCTCGATTTTTGTTCAAGGGCAGGTACAAGAAAGGTGAACAAGAGAACGATAGAAAACTTAATAAAAAGCGGAGCTCTCGATATAAGCGGGGAATCCCGAAAATGGATGCTGAACAATCTTGAAAGCGTGATGGGAGAGGCTAATTTTCTGAGGGAAAAAAGAAACTCCGATCAGTTTGAACTCCCTCTTTTTTTGGGAGAAAATGTTGAAAATGGAGATGGGGACGGAGGCGCGGTTTTTAAGACGGAGGATAAGAAAGATGATAAAAAATCGGTGCTTGCTTATGAGAAAGAGTCTTTAGGATTTTATCTTTCAGGACATCCTTTAGACGGATATGAGGAAAAAATTAAACTTATCGGCGAAGGTTCGGTTGCGAAGATTGTAAATAAATATTTAAGTTCTGGGGGGAAAACAAAAGATGAGGAATATGCAATCTGCGGGGTTATAAATCAGTTAAAGATTCACAAAACTAAAAATAATGAAAAAATGGCTTCGCTTGTATTAAATGATAAAAATTTGAATGTTCAGGTTGTATTTTTCCCCAAAAATTACTTAAAATACGAAGACATTTTTGATACAAACGAACCGGTGGTTTTGACGGGAAGGATTGATTTCTCCGGATTAACGGCAAATAACGGCAACGAGAGAAACGGGATTGCCGCAGGGGTTTTGGCCGAGGACGATATAGACGACAATTTTGACGAAGAAAATTGTAAAGGCGCGGAAGTCCGGCGGACATCAAATGATAAAATAGACAATATAAGCGACGGGGATATAGAGCTTAACATTAAAATTATCGGAGAAAAGATTGAGTTTTTGGATAGCTATAAAATTAAACAAAAGAATAATATCGATATACCGGCGGTAAAAACTAACGGGACGCAAGTTCAGCCATGCCAGATATGCGTTATCGAAATAACCGAAAAAGAAATCCCGCATGATAACGATGCATTAAGGAACTTTTTGGCTGAGTTAAAAGATATGCTATATAATTCAAAAGGGGATAATAAGGTAATTTTGAAGGCGATGGGTTATGAAGTTATTTTAAACGGTAATATTTCGGTCGATAAAGAATTGCTTAAATCTAAACCATTATGCAGGTATTTGAATATTGTATAGCTAAAATAAATAATAAACCTAAAATAAACCTAAAATAAAATAATAATATTTTATTTTTATAACAAACGGAATTAATTTATGGCCCTACAATATCTTGATTTTGAGAAGCCGATAATCGAATTAGACCAAAAAATAGAAGAGCTTAAGACCTTTAATCTTAGCGGTATTACAAATGTTGACGATGAGATAAAAAATCTTGAATCCAAGCGGGATAAACTTATTAAAGATATATTTAAAAATATCGGCAACTGGCAGATAACCCAGCTATCTAGACACCCTTTAAGGCCGTACACCCTTGATTACATAGAGCTGATAACGGAAAATTTTATAGAGCTTCACGGCGACAGGCTTTTTATGGATGATAAAGCAGTCGTAGGCGGTTTCTGTTTTATTAAAAGCAATAACGGCGGTTACAGGCAAAGAGTATTGATAGTAGGACATCAAAAGGGGCGCAATACCAAGGATAAGATGTGCAGAAATTTTGGCATGCCTCACCCCGAGGGTTACAGGAAAGCGCAAAGACTCTTTAGATTGGCCGAAAAATATTCTATTCCGATTATAACCTTAATAGATACCCCGGGGGCTTACCCCGGACTTGGAGCCGAGGAAAGAGGGCAATCTGAAGCCATCGCAAAAACAATTTATACTTTGTTAAATGTCAAAGCGCCCGTTTTATCCATTATCATAGGCGAGGGCGGAAGCGGCGGAGCGCTTGCTTTTGGAGTCGGCAACAAGGTGCTGATGCTTGAATATTCGGTTTATTCGGTAATATCTCCCGAAGGATGCGCCTCGATATTATATAAAGATGTTTCTAAAACCGAGGAGGCATCCAATTCGCTAAAACTTACCGCAAAAGATCTTTACGGCCTGAAGGTTATTGACGGCATTATTCCTGAACCGCTTGGCGGGGCGCATAAAAATAAGATATTAGCTTCTAATAATATAAGAAAGGCTATTATTGAAAACCTTGATTACCTTAAAAAATATGACGGTGAAACCCTAAGAAACGACAGGATCCGGAAATTCACGGAATATTAATTATCCAAATTAGGTATTTAGGGATTAAATATTAATTGAAAAACGGTTAAATGTATGATATAAACTTATACCATACTAATTATTATAAAATAAGCAAACATAAAATTATAGATTTAATATAATCCTTAATTTTGCAATAGAAATCAATAAATAGATTTTAGCAGCTTAATAAGACTGGATTCCCGCTTACGCGGGAATGACAACATTTGGGTTAAAAGACTGGATTCCCGCGAAGCACTTTCATTCCCGCGAAAGCGGGAATCCAAAAGTTATATAATTTCTATTGCAAAATTAAGGATAATTTAAATGGAACATTAGAAAAATTTAATTTATTTAACGATGGTAGAATATCCGGATATTGCCTATTTTATTTCAAAAGACCTTATTTCTAAAAGTTCGATTGAGGAGATTTATGAAAAAATAGCCGTTACGGCTGACACCTTTATAAAGTGCGATCTTGTTACCATATTTATGCTCAGCGAGGAGACCGAAACTATAAAATGCATTAAATTTTATCGGGATGGCAAATTTATACAAAAGGATTTTGAAGTAATGCTTGGAGAAGGAATTATAGGTTCTGTCGTGGAAAACGGAGAACCCTTAATAAGCAAAGACCTCAAGTTCGACTTATCGGGTATATATTATGAATTGGAAAAGCA
>JAJYQZ010000010.1 GCA_021794335.1 bacterium | reverse complement strand
CTTCATGGTATGAATTTGCGCTCGAAATAATTCATGTATTTAAGAGAACAAATTGTGAAATAATTCCGGTAAGCACGGATAAGTTTGTCAGACCGGCAAAAAGACCCTTTAATAGCATATTGGATAATTCGAAGATTAAGGAAGATTATAATATCGAACTCAGGCACTGGAAGGATGCCCTCAAAAAATACTGCAACGATATAGGATATTTTATCAGATAGCCCGTTATAATAAAGGGGCGCTTTGTTTTTATCCTGCGCAAATTTATATTAAAGCTAAAAAAGTAAAAAGGTGTTTATGTATAAAAGTTTATTAAGTAAGATTAAAAATAGATTTTTGACCGGTTTAACCGTGGTTATTCCGGGTGTTATTACGGTTTTTGTCATTGCATGGCTTTTGAGGGAAGTCAATCGATTGTTTAGTCCATTTTCTTTCTTTTTAAAGCGTTATATTCATGTATATATACCCGATATCGGGTTAATATTGCTGTTTGCTTTAATTCTCTTTGCCGGTTTTTTTATCACGAATTGGATAGGCTTAAGGCTTGTTAATTTTTATGAAAATGTTATGCTTAAAATTCCGCTCGTAAGTTTGTTGTATAAATCCACAAAACAGTGGGTCGATATATTTTCTCCGAATAAAACTTCTTTTAAAAAATTTATTTTAGTAAGGTATAACGATAATAAATATATTTACGGTTTTTTGACTTCTAATACCAGAATAAAAGAAGGCAGCGATGAAAACGATTATGTCGTTGTATATGTGCCGACAAATCATCTCTACATCGGGGTTAACATAATTGCAAGTAAAAATGATATAATAGAAACTAATCTTAGTGTCGAGCAGGGGATTAATATTGTTCTTTCCGCCGGCATAGCGTTTCCGGATAAATTATAATCATTTAACTTTAAAAGGGGATTAAATCTAAAATAAATATGAACATATTAGTAACAGGCGGGGCGGGTTATATCGGATCGCATACGGTTATCAGTCTGATTGACAACGGGTTTTCGGTTACGGTAGTGGATAATTTTTGCAGCGGCCATATCGAAGCGCTTGACGCCGTAAGCAAGTACGAAAATAAAAAAGTTAAAGTTTATAATGCCGATTTTTCCGATATTAATGTAGTTGAAGATATAATTAAAAAACATAATATAAACGGAGTAATTCACTTTGCCGCCCACAGCCTTGTCGGAGAATCGATGGATGACCCTCTTAAATACTATAAAAACAATGTTGCCAAGACAATTTTGTTCCTTGAATTTTTAAAAAAATCGAGCATAAACCATTTTGTGTTTTCGTCTTCCGCAGCTGTTTACGGTATTCCGGATAAGAATCCTATAGACGAAACAAGCCGGCTAAATCCTATAAATGTTTATGGAAGCACCAAACTGGCGGTTGAAAATTTGCTTGCCGGCATGGACAGGGCTTACGGATTTAAATATATATCCCTGAGGTATTTTAATGCGGCAGGAGCAAATAAATCAGGACTGATAGGGGAAGATCACCGTCCCGAGACGCATCTTATACCGAAGGTTTTAAAATCCGTTGCGGCGGGAGAAAATAAAGCGGTTGTTTTTGGCAATAACTATCCGACTAACGATGGAACTGCAATAAGGGATTATATTCATGTGGATGATTTAGCAAATGCTCATGTTTTATCGCTTAAATATTTAATAGAAGATAAAAAGAGTAAAAGCGGCGTCTATAATCTTGGCTGTGAAAAAGGGTATTCCGTTATGGATATTCTTAGAAAGATAGAGGAAATAACGGGAAAGAAACTAAAAATAGAGTTTGCGGGAAGGAGGGAAGGCGACCCCTCCGTTTTAGTGGCAAGTTATGAAAAGATAAAAAAAGAGCTGGGCTTTGAATTTAAATATAATATAGAAGGCATTATCAGCTCCGCATGGAACTGGCATTCAAACCATTTAAACGGTTATATTGCAACATAGAGGCATGTTTTATTTATGAAGCTAAAAACTTACGCTCTGTTCCCCGCGTTTTTTTCATTTATTATCGATAACAAATTTAGAAATTTGTTTGAAAATATGGAAAAAAATGTGGAACTTATGGGGGTTAAATCAGGCATGAAGGTTCTTGAGGCGGGGTGCGGAAGCGGATTTGTAACAGAATTTTTATCAAAAGCCGTTGGAAAGGAAGGGTCGGTGATTTCTATCGATATCCAGGAAAAGATGATAAAAAAGGCTCAAAGGAAAAGAGGATATTTGCAAAATGCCTTTTTTCGCGTTTCCAGCGCATCCGATTTAAGCAGCGTCAAAAATGAGGAAATAGACCTTGCTTTTCTTTATTATTCGTTTCATGAGATAGAAGATAAAGAAAATGCGGTTTCCGAGTTATTTCGCGTAATAAAGCACAACGGAATGCTGTCGATTAAAGAACCCCGGTTTGAAGTTTTTGAAAAAGACAGGGAATCTTATAAAGAACTAATAATAAGCAAAGGTTTCAGGTTTATCGAGAGTATTAAAAGTTGTGATTTTTTAGGATGCTATCTTAAATTTGTTAAGAATTGATATATTTTATAAGAATGCACAACAGATTTTATATAGAAGAAGAAATTAGCCCTTATTTGGGAAAGGAAATAGCCTTAAGTTCGATAACAGACCATATTAAAGCGTTTCGTAAAAAAGCGGATGATGAAATCAGGTTATACGACGGTTTGGGAAATGTGTATTCCGCAAAGGTTATCCAAATTTCAAAAAAATTTACCAAAGTTAAGCTGATATCAAAAGAGACTTTTTCGGAAAAAAAAACCAAAATTAACCTTTTTCTACCCCTTATCACATCCCACTTGATGGATCAGCTTCTTTCGAGGTTGTGCGAAATGGAAATAAGCGAAATTTTCCCCGTGGTTACCGAAAGGTCTATTAATTTAAAAGACGGCAAAGAAATAGATAATAAATTATTAAAATGGAATAAGATTTCAAAAGGGGCTTGTGTTTTAGCGGGTAAAGCCTTTTCAACAATAATTAATAAACCCGTAAGTTTAAAAGATTCGTTTAGATTGGCGGCAAATTTC
>JAJYQZ010000182.1 GCA_021794335.1 bacterium | reverse complement strand
CTTTTAAAATAGGGGATAGAATAACCGTTGTAACATGGCAATACGGTCTTTTAATGTCAACTTATCAGCATGAGGCCGTCAAGCCCGGATATACGGGGGTCATAAAAGACATTAATATACTTTTTACAACAATTGTCGAAGATAGCGGCTTTACTATGAGGGCGCCGAATAATATTTTAATGCAGGCTTTGATAACGAATTACTCTAATACGCGCAGAAGGATAGTCAGAGTGAGGTTCGAGCTGGATAAAAAAGTAGATTTCGAAAGTTTTAAAACGGAATTATTTAATTACTTAACAGGCGCAGATGCAGATGCAGATGCAGATGATATAAATAGTAACAATAATAGCAACGGCGGGGCTAATAACTTAATCGAAAAAGACCCATCCCCGTTAATCAGGGTTGCCGATGTTTCCCTGACCAGTTATTTTGTGGCCGTAGAAGTTTACACCCCCCAGATTTATGAAGACCCCGTAAGGGATTTAGTCTTATCGTTCGTTATAAAAAGGAAAAAGGATAATTGAATAATTTATAAAAAATTGTTATAGTAAGTTTTATTAAAATTAAAAGTTTCAAGGCTCGCTTTAACTTAATAATCATTAAATTATTTTATACCTTCGGAGGAATAAAATGCCGTTTGTGTCCATTAAAATGCTTGAAGGAAGGACAAAGGAACAAAAGAAAAATCTTATCGAATCTATTACTAAAAGTGTGGCCGAAAGTTTAAATATAGACGAAAAAGCCGTATGGGTTGTCGTGGAAGACTTTCCGAAGGATGAGTGGGGATTGGGCGGGGAATTGGCATCGGAAAAGATTAAAGCTAAATAAACATAATTAATTAAATTATCAAAGGATTTATTGGCTATGCCGAGACTGTGCTTGTCCGTCGGAAACACGACATTGGATAATATATTTTCAGATATAGATTATGCTAATGCTAAAGGCGTTGAATTTTTAGAAATTAGATTCGATTTAATTAAAGAGACCGCCGCCTTGACTGCGTTAAATGACCATCTTATTGCTAAAAAGATTTCTAAATTAATTTCTTATTCAAATGATAACGGTATAAATATAATCGGCACAAAAAGAGGTACGGAAAATTCCGCTAGGTTTGGATTCTTAAAATCGCTTGTAGAAATTGGGATACATTTTGTCGATATCGAGCTTGATATTTTAGAAAGATATTTAATAAAAGAATTTATTCTTTTTGCCCGCTCTAAAAACTCAAAGGTTATTCTGTCCGTTCATGATAATAGCAAGCCCATAAATTTACGGGATACGATTCAATATTATATCGATTCAAGCTTTTTCGGCGCCGATTTTTTTAAAATTGCCGATACGGCAAATTCAAGCGAAGACGCCTTAAATACGCTTGAGAAAAACCAAAAACTCACCAAGATTAAAACGGAAGATTCGTCAACTTTTCCAGATTTTACCGTCTTTAGCATGGGTGAAAAAGGGAAAATAACAAGGGTTTTATCTTTGTTTTACGGTTCGTCGCTTGCGTACTGCTCTTCCCCATCTGGAATAACGGCTCCCGGGCAGATTGGGGTCGATGAATTTAGAAGCGAGTATGTAAAGGTATCGGGTGCATACAAATTTTAACGCATACGGGAAGAATGACGGGATGCCCCCATCTCTAAGTAAGGGATGCTTCGAAGAACAAACTTAAGGAACGAGTGGCGTGACGCGCAACGCATAAGGGTGATAAAATTATGGTAATACTATTATGGGCTTATTGATTAATAACTTATCTAAGACAAAAAAGCTCGGCGAGATTTTAATCGATGCAAAGCTTTTAAACCAGACACAGCTTGAAACCGCTCTTATCGAGGCAAAAAAAAGAAATTTAAGATTAGGCGCGGCGTTAACAAACCTCGGAATTTTGTCGGAAGACAATATGATAAATGCCTTGTCGTCGCAGCTTAATGTAAAAAAAATCGATTTATCGAAGATTATTATAGACCAGGCAGTCGGAAAAATTATACCCGAGGAGCTTTCAAGACAATTTAAAATGGTAGGGATAAGCCTCTCAGACGGTATTTTTACCGTTGCCTTATCAGACCCTTTGAATGTCTTTGCAACCGATGCGTTAAGAAGGCTTGTCCATTACAATATAGAAATAGTTCTGGCAAAAGAACATGAAATAATAAGAGCAATAGACTTTGTTTATACGGCTAAAGATATATCAAAGGCTTCTTTCGGCCAGAATATTGCTACGAATACTCCCGGGGCGGCAGGCTTTTATATCCCGCGGGCGGCGTCTGCAACGGTTAAAGAGGTTCTGGAGTCTGAGGACATAAATATCATAAAGCTCGTAGATAACATTATATTTTCTGCCTCCAAAAACAGGGCTTCGGATATTCATATAGAGCCTTTGACCGATGAAATTATCGTCAGAGAGCGGGTTGACGGGGAGCTTATAGATGTAAACAGGATTCCGATCCAGTTTTTAAACCCCGTTATTGCAAGAATAAAAATAATGGCTAATATGGATATCGCCGAAAAAAGAAATCCTCAGGATTCGAGATTCGAAATAAATGTGGGCGGCAAAGATCTCGATGTCAGGGTTTCCATCGTTCCGATGATAAACGGAGAAAAGGCCGTTCTTAGATTATTGGATAAGTCTTTGAGCATTTCTAAAGTTTCGGATTTGCCTTTAGATAAAAATATAAAGGATAAAATTTTAAAAATAATATATAAAAAATACGGACTGTTTCTTATAACCGGTCCTACCGGCTCCGGTAAAACGACGACGGCATATTCCGTAATTACGGAACTTAACAGTTTAAATAAGAATATAGTAACGGTGGAAGACCCCGTTGAATACAAGATAAGGCATGTCAACCAGATTGAAGCTAATCTCAGGGGCGGGGTTAATTTTACGGGAGCTTTAAGGGCGGTTTTAAGGCAGGACCCGGATATTATACTGGTGGGCGAAATAAGAGACGAAGAGTCGGCTCGAATTTCGATTCAGGCAGCGCTGACAGGCCACTTTGTCGTTTCTACGCTTCATACCCAGGATGCGTCTAATGCTATTTCAAGGCTCTTGGATATG
>JAJYQZ010000259.1 GCA_021794335.1 bacterium | reverse complement strand
TGCTTTGGATTGGTTTCACCGCCGAGAAGTCCCCGTCCGAAAGGGCGGGGTAGTTCACAAATTCATAATGTTTTTTAAGTATCTCAAATTTTGCCTTATATTAACTATAAACAATTTTTAATTTTATTATTATTATAAGGACGCCGCGTCGCGCCGCGCAATTCCCTTGACGGCTTTGGTTGTCAGTCCTTTTGCGTAAAAATAAATATGGATAATTCACTTCCGAGCATTAGCGATATTAGATATTTAATCACAGGCGTATCCGAAAATTCAGGGTTAAAATACGATGAAGCGGTAGCCGTTATAGAAAAGGTAATGGAAAGAGTTTTGTTTAACAAATATGCTATTTTTTTTGACGAAAATTACCGTATATGCGCAATAAATAAAAATAACGAGTCTGACGTTGAATGGATAAACTCGGTAAACGATTTAAAGAAAATAAGGCAAAAGATACTGATAAGCGTTACGGAAGAAAAGAAAGAGTATATATCGGAATTAAAAAGCAGGATTTCATTTAAGGAAATAAAGAATTTAATATCTAAAAAAATTAACAAATTAGGGACTATGGCTTTAAGCCGTCAAGTTTCTTATTTATTGCATAAACAAATAACCGGAACCATTATAACCGAAATCGAGGGAGGCTATATAGTAAATATTAATAAAATCAACAGAGCGGGGTATGTTAAGACGGAAATTAAATATAACGAAGGGAGAAAATACAAATTTTTAGTCGACAAAATAGAAAAAGATTTTTTGTTGGGAGAATTGCGTATTATCCTTAAGAATCCCGTTGAAAATAAAAAAGAGATAGATGAAAACTCTTTAATATTAAAATTTAGGCATTCTAACGGCAAGGTATTTAAAAATAAGACGGCAATAATGGTTAAAAAAAGATTCGTAAGAGTATATAGCGTTAAAAACAGGGAAGTTTTTTACGAAAAAGAATTTACCGATTATAATGAAAGAACGGCGGCGATTATCTCCGCCGTGTCCGTTTTTAACGGACGTCGAAAATTTAACAAATTTAATTAAATTGAATATAGGGTTGTTATGTGATGAACGCAAATACGATGTTGCTTTTTTAAGTATCTCAAAATTTGCTTTATATATAACGAGAGAGGTTAAAATGTCGGTTAAAAAAATTATTTTTATATTTATATTTCTTACGGCGGTCTTATTTCCTTCCGCCGTTTTTGCCTACTCTATAGGCAATCCCGATGCGGCGGTTAAGGTAGTCGAGTATTCCGATTTTCAATGCCCGTGGTGCAGAAAGTTCGAGATATATTCGTTGCCGTATATTTATAAGGCGTTTATAAAAAAAGGTTACGTTTACTGGTCTTTTAAAGATTACCCGTTGGTAAATATTCACGCTTTCGCTTATAAATCCGCCGAATATGCGGACTGTTCGGGCAAATTTTATATGCGTGCAAGATATTTATTATATAAATATCAAAACGATTGGGATAAATACGGCAATATTTACGCTTTTTTAAAAAGCAAAGATTTCCCCTATATTAAATCCATTAAGGCTTGCGTTAAATCGGGCTATCCTGTTTCTAAAATAAAGAGGGATATGGAGAGGGGATATGAATTAGGCATAGATTCTACCCCCACATTTTTTATTTATAAAAACGGCACTTATCGGGATAAAATAACGGGATTTTACGGACCGAATTACTGGAGCAATACGTTGAGTTTATTTTTGCAAAATTGATTATAAGGGGGATATAAATGCACAGAAAAATAGAAAATCCGGCTTTTGTGAATGGCGTAAAAAATTTATTTAAGATTTTATATATATTTTTAATAATTATTTCTGTAACGACTCTTGCGTTTTCCGCCGTGTATGCCTATGCAAGCTATAAAAATATTAAATATAAGGTTAAAAAAGAAAACAAAAAGATAGCGATTTTAACAGGCAAGGAAATTGTTTTTAAATCAGGCTGCTATACATGTCATTCTTTCGTTAAAGGTAAAAGATACGACGGAGTAAAATCGCTTGCAAACTGGGGCAATAAAGGATTATCGATTAAACAAACCGAAAAGGCTATTCGTTCTTGCAAGGCGGATGTTTATTGTTCACAAATACTGACGGATAAACAGGTTCAATACGTGGCGGAATACTTAAATTCGTTAAAAACCGCGCCCGCGCAGGTCGGTAAATCAAAACAAACGTTGAAAAAATAATTATGTTTCAAAGTAGAATATACGTGCCGAATATTTTTATATTGACGAAAAAAGACGATGATTACAGTTATTTGTTTTGCGGCTCAGGCGATTCTAATTTTTTTATACCGCTTTTTTATAATATGGAAGATATTGACAGAACTTTCACCTGTCAAGCTGAGATGGATATAAATGTCAAAAAGATACCAGTCGCCAAAGCGGAATTATTTTTATATTATCCCATTAAGCCCGCAATATTCACGACATTAGATAGGCGCGGTCAAAACGGAGTCGAATATTACGGCAAAAAATATTTAAACCATTTTTTATTAACATTGTAACGGAGGTTTGCCCGTGAATTTTATTTTTATACCGAGCGTTTCATTTGCGGTAGCGTTTTTAGCTGGATTATTTTCTTTCATAAGTCCCTGCGTGTTTCCTTTAATACCGTCTTATTTATCATATGTATCAGGGTTTTCTATGGACGAACTTTTAAAAGACAATCCTAAAGCTAAATTTACAGTGGTTAAACATTCCTTAATGTTTATCTTTGGATTTACAATAATATTTGTTCTTTTGGGTGCATTTTCGAGCGCAGTCGGAAACCTGCTTCATTCTATATGGCTTATGAGAATAGCCGGAATATTTATTATAATTATGGGGTTATTTATACTTGGGGCGTTTAATAAGCTAAAATTTCTGTCGTTTATGAACAGGGACGCCGCAGTCAATATTAAAAATAAACCTTTCGGCTTAATAGGCTCTGCTCTTGTAGGAGTCGTATTCGCCGCCGCTTGGACGCCGTGCATAGGACCCATACTGGCTTCCATTCTTTTTATAGCATCTACGGCGCATAATATCGTTTTGGGAATGGAACTACTTTTTACATATGCAATGGGGCTTGCGGTTCCGT
>JAJYQZ010000167.1 GCA_021794335.1 bacterium | reverse complement strand
TGGCAACCATTATCGAATGCTGATAAGTGCCGGGAGCCGCAATGGATAATTGTTTTAACAAAGGGTGATTGGTATTTGAAAGCTCAAGCAGTTTAAAATCCGTCGTATATCCAAAAATCCTTTCAAGCAAAGGTATTAGCCCGATTACCATTATAGATGAAATAACGCCGGATAAAAACGCAAAAACAATGCTGTAAATGTTCTGGATATTGATCAGGTTAAGCCTCATTAAAGCGAATGCAATAACTATGCAGACATTTAAAACGCCGGTTATAACCCCCGCTTTCACTATCCTGCCCCATGAAGAAAAGTCAAAAACCTCATAGGATGCGATTAAGCTCCCGCCAAATGTGTAAATCATAAAAAAGATGGAGTTCTTGAAAATTATCGATGTTAAAATCGAAAAAAGGGCTATATAAACAACCGAAACCTCCGAATTCAACACTATTCGAACCAGCATGGGACCGAAGGCAAAGGGTATTAAATAATAAACATCGTTACGATTAATAAACGGAAAATATAAAGTCAGGGCATTCGCGAAAATAATCCCCGCTTTAATTATCAAAATAGATGTTATTAAAATCGTAAGGATAAAAAGAATATTCTTGAAATCAAGCGATAATCTGAACTTCCTGATATATCTATAAGGAAAAATATAGGAAAGGGACAAAAGAATTACGACGACAAAAAACAGCCCTATCAGAGAAGGAATGTTATTTTCTAATTTAAATATCGATTCGTAGGTATTTAACTCGAGAGCTTTGGATTTGGCGATAAGCTTTCCCGCATTAATCAGAAGCATACCCTTATCCACATGTATGTAGATAAGCGGGGTTTTCTTTTTAATATCCTCGATTTTTTTTAGCGTAAGATATTTAGAATACACAATATCAGGCTTAATAACACGGTAAACCAATTTATATATATCGTTCTGCATATAAGACGGCAAAAAGCTCAAATACTGCCTCGTATAATAATATGTAAAACCTTTAACCTTTTTTAATGTGAAAAATATCTGGGGATAGCCTATTATCCTTGAGCCGTTTGTTATAACATTTCTTATTTCTATCTTTTTATCATTCGAAGGCGGCTCCGACAAAACACCCTTTTTATAAATATCGTCAACTATTTTTAAAATATAATTCTCGACATTTTTATTATAATTTAAAAAATAAAACTCGTTGAGGGTGGCCTTGTCTAATTTTATGCCAAGCTTCGAAGCGAATATATTCCCGGATACGGCTAAATTTCCATTATTTTGCGGATGTTGTTGTTTATAAGATCTTGCAAAGGCAAAAGCCCTCCTTATCTTTCTCAGGAGCGTTACCTTGACCTCGGGGTAAAACAAATAAACATCGGGGGTATTTTTAATTTTTTGTTTAAGCAGGTTGTTGGTCGCCTTTACATTAATATACCTAAAACTTTTCTCGGCTATTATTGTCTTTTTTGCAATTTCACCCGCTTTGTACTTGTTCTTAATGAATTCCACGCCGTTGTAAAGCAAAAAGGTCAAAAATATTGAGGATATTAAAAGTAATGCTAAAAGGGGATAATAACGGTTTCCTGCTTCTAAGGCGTTATTTTTTAGGAATTCGAGAAATTTCGTTCGTTTCATAGGCTTTTATTATATTTTGAACAAGTTTATGCCTTAACACATCAGTACTGTTAAAATGTACTACTTCGATCCCCGGGGTATTGTTTAAAATCTTGCTTGCGGTTAAGAGACCCGATTCTTTATCCAAAGGAAGATCAGTTTGCGTTATATCGCCGTTTACGACAATTTTTGAACCTGAACCGATTCTTGTAAGCATCATCTTCATCTGTTCGTTTGTGGCATTTTGCGCTTCATCCAATATTATAAAAGAGTTATTGAGCGTTCTACCCCTCATAAACGCAATCGGCGCAACCTCTATAACATCCGTTTCGATAAGTTTCATTACCTTATCAAACTCGAGCATCTCGTATAGAGCGTCATATAAAGGTCTTAAGTAAGGATTGATTTTTTGCGAAATGTCCCCGGGTAAAAAACCCAATTTTTCACCGGCTTCTACGGCGGGACGCGTTAATATTATTCTGTCAAACAGCTTTTTTTGAAATAATGACACTGCGCAAGCCATAGCAAGATAAGTTTTTCCAGTCCCTGCAGGCCCGACTCCGATAACTATATCGTTTTTATAAATGGCGTCCACATATTTTTTTTGATTTATCGTTCGGGGAGTTATAATCTTTTTTCTCGGGGTTATTAAGACAGAATTATAAAAATTGGCGCCGATATTTTGACCGGGGCTTTCAATTTTCATCTTTGCCAGTCTCATCAAATCGTCGTCGGAAATATCCCCCTTTGTTTTATATAAATTTATAAGGTCGTAAATAAAGGCGGCGCAATTATTAACATTTTCTTTTTCGCCGCTAATTAACAAGATATTTCCTCTTACCGATATATCGACATAAAACTCGTCTTCAATAATATTTATCGCATTTGAGGATGGATTGGAAAACTTATTAAAAAGGTCGATATCGCTTAATTCAACCTTTTCTATGTAAGCCGCCGCATTTTTACCCTGTTTCGGTTCTTTCAATGTAACCGTCTGCGCCGCTTTCCGCTCCGCGGTTGCCGCTTTCCGTATTTTATTAATATTTCTCAAATCGTGTTTTTGACGACTCTTTACCTGATTATGATTATTATTTTATTGACGATATATTACTTTATTATATCTTTACTATATCTTTAAATTAAACTTATGCCCCTTGCTTAAAGATAAATCGTATAAATTACCGCTTTATATGTCAATTATAACATTATTAATAAAAAAGTCAAAATCTGCCGCATTCGCTTTTTTATAGCAAGACGGGCGCGGACGTTTAAGCCCGCCTTGCAAAC
This sequence comes from bacterium, assembly GCA_021794335.1. Next base: position 217 of record JAJYQZ010000167.1, on the reverse strand, counting down.
TTCTTAGCTAAAACATCCCTCACAACATACAACGAATCGTTTTTCAATAAGAATGAGGCAATAAAATAGGAGACGGCGCCAAAAGTAATCGAAACGACCACAATCATTAAAGAACGATAGTTTAACCTGTTTAAAATAATTATTATAAGCTCGACAAAAACTCCCATAACGATGCTTGCCGCTATTGTCCTTATGAAGGACTTAAAAAAACCGGTTC
>JAJYQZ010000249.1 GCA_021794335.1 bacterium | reverse complement strand
ACAATACCTCTATATCGCACGATGTATCTTTGCATCTGTAAATAAGGGGTTTTTTGGTCTTTTTATAATCATGCACCGCTCTCCTTACCTCCTCGAAAATTATCATATCATCCTCTTTATGACGATCGCCAAAATTCATATAACTTTCTATAATATCCCTGTTATTAATATCGATAAAAATATTAATGGAATTAAATTGAAAAAATCTTTTGCCGCTGTTAATGTTGTTAATATTATTAGCCTCTTTAAAATAATTCATAATGCCGTTGTCGGTTAAGCTTCCGATTATTATATTTTTGTTTACCCCCTGCGCATAATACACCAGACTCATTATGTAGCTTGAACTGTTGTATTTAAAGTTATTTGCATCATTAATAAAATATTCGAATGACTTTAATATTACATTTTGAAATTGAATCTCGTTCGTCAACGCATAAAGCCTTGCCATTCCCAATAATATCATTGAGTTTGGGGAATAACCGCCGTAATCGATAATCGATTTTTCCTTATGGCTTAGAAATCCTATTTTTGAGCTTTTTATGGTATGATTTATATCAAAAAACCCGCCATCCTCGCCATCGTAATAATTTTTTATAACATGTTCGGCAATTCTTTTCGCATATACCGGATACATCGGTTTAGATGTCGTTTCAAATAAGCCTATTAAAGCCAAAATTATATAAGCGTTATCTTCGAGAACCCCGCCGCCAGGCTCGCCGATAAATCTGCCCACATCGCCATTTTTATCAAAAACATCTAAAAAGGGCTTAATGGATTTTTCGGCTATTTCGTTAAGTTTTTGTCTGTTCCCGTTATTGTTGTTATAAGGATTAAAAATCTTGCTTAATTCGGTTATGGAATATATAATGTTTCCGTTTATGGAACTATATTTAACCTTATCGATAAACGGCTGTTTTCTTTTATCCCTTTGAGATTTAAGTCTGGATACGGCATTATTATAAAATTTACTCAGGACAATATCCTCTTCCAACTCTCTTGAATCAACATATAAAACATTTGGAACCGTCCCATTTGTCCTAATTGCCGCCGCCCCGCCGTCGTCTTCGCCCTGCCCCCGCATTCTGCCGTCCTTACCGATATTAAACAAATTTATTACCGCTTTCAACTCTTCGTTTTTTGCAAAAACATCTTTTAGCTCGTCTAAAGTCCATGTAAAAAAACTGCCGTCATCGCCGTCTGCCGCATCGGCATCCATACTGGCATAAAAACCGCCGTTCATTCTGTCATACAAATCGTTTGTAATAAAATCCATTGTTCTGTTTATCGCATTCAATATGACTTTGTCGCCCGCAATCCTGTAATAATTCAAATAAACCCTTAACGCATTTGCATTGTCGGCCGCAAGCTTTTCAAAATGCGGAATTATCCACTTTCTATCGGTGGAATATCTGTGGAAGCCGCCGCCGACATGGTCAAAAACGCCGCCAAAAACCATCTTTTTAAGCGTAAAAGCCCCTTTTGACAGAGAATCCCTGTCATGGTTTATCATATAATCCCACAAAAGCAGTTCCATCCCCGAAAAATAAAAAAACTTAGGCGACTCGTCAAGTCCGCCGTTTTCGTTATCAAAATGAAGTTTAAATTCTTGAGCCGCCTCATTTAAAAGCCGGCCGGCATATTCTTTGTTTAAACTTTTATCTCCCTTAATGGCTTCGTTTATCCTTTGAATATTAAATATGGAAAATTTGTTTAAATCCTTAAATATTCTGTTATAAAAATCTTTGCTCTGCGAAAAAACGGCTTCTTTATTTTCTCTGTAATATTTAGAGATTTCGGCTAAAACCGATTTGTAAGAAGGAATACCGTATTTTGCCTCATTTGGAAAGTAGGTGCCTCCATAAAAAAAATACCCCTCATATGTCAAAAATGCCGTAAGAGGCCATCCGCCGCTGCCGGAAAAGGCGCTCACGGCTTTTTGATAACGGGAATCGATATCAGGCCTTTCGTCTTTATCAACCTTAATCGCGACAAAATTCTCGTTTATTATACTTGCCGTCTCTTCATCTTCGTAAGACTCTTTGTCCATTACATGACACCAATGACACCAAACGGCGCCGATGTCCAAAAGTATCGGCAAATCCTTTTCTTTTGCTATATCGAACGCCTCCGTACACCATGGATACCAGTTAACTGGCTGACGAACCGCTGATTTTAAATAGGAACCTTTTTCGCTTTTTAAGTTATTCATTTAAGACGGTAATTTAGGGAATCTTTTCGATAACGCCCGAATATCATAATTATTATAAAATATTGGACAGCCGTAATTCGTAAAGCTGGGATTAGTTTACGAATTATATCACAAAAACATATTAATTAAAATTATGTAAAATGACCTTTGATTTTGCAATAGAAGTTTAATTTTCTGGATTCCCGCTTTCGCGGGAATGACGATAAGGGAATTTAAACTTTAACCCAACGGGTGTCATTCCCGCGAAAGCGGGAATCCAGTGTTCATATAGCTTTAAAGCCTGTTTAAAGATTTCTATCGGCAATTTTTGGAACAATGGCAATAAAGTAATAAGGAAGAAGGGATTTATAAATATCCCCCTCCCATACAGGAGGGGGATATGAAACCGGTATGAGTATGTTTGTAATACGCTAACTTATGGTTTTATATAAGAATAACCAGTCATTTCATAGTGAAGAATGGCAAAGAATCCGTCAGGCGTAACATGAACGATGGGCAGTATTTCATTGGACTTAATACCTAATTTTATCATTGCTACATGACAAGATTCAAACTTCACCTTATGCTTATATAATTTTTCGATAAGAGCCGTCAATTTGTTATCTTTTTTAAGAAACATTTTGACGGCAGGGCCGTAGGCTACAAAAACTACTTTATACCTTTTAGGATTATAATGGAGTTCCCAGATAATATCATTCATGTTTAAAAGGGCGACTTTCCATTTCTTCGGATTCGGGGACGAAACCTGAAAAACAACCTTAATAATCTTGTTATTAAAAAAACCGTTATACGATGCCGGAGTTAAAAGAGGTTTTTTTATTTCAATTTTCTTTTTTACGGCCGCCTTAGAAGGCTTAGTAACGGCCGCCGCCGGAGCCTCTTTTGCCGGTTTTTT
>JAJYQZ010000324.1 GCA_021794335.1 bacterium | reverse complement strand
AGCCTGTTTATATCTTAAAAAATAATATAATAATATGGAAATAATAAAAATAGATTCTCTGGCATACAAAGGTTACGGCGTCGGAAGGATTAATTCCAAGGTTGTGTTTGTAGGTTACGCATGCCCGGGGGATACTTTAAAAATAGAAATTTACGATGAGCATAAAAATTACGCCTTCGGCAGAATCGTTGAAATTATAAACCCGTCTCCGAAAAGAATTACCCCTGTTTGTAAGCATTTCGGCATTTGCGGAGGATGCGACTACCTTCATATACCGTACGAAGAAGAACTTTACTGGAAAACGGAGATTTTTAAAGCGGAATTTAACAAGACTTTTAAAGATTTTGGATTTAGAGATTTTGAAAATATTAATTTAATAAAAGGTTTTAAAACTCAAAATTACCTTAATTACAGGCAAAAGATAGGGTTGAAAATTGACCCTCCCCTTATCGGGTTTTACAAAAAACTGTCCCACGATGTCTGTGGCGTAGAGTATTGCCATCTTGCGAAAGAAGGGGTGAACGAATTGTTAAAAAATGTAAGAGAAGCGCTCTGCCGCGGCAATTACGGGGATAATTTATTAGATGAAATATCTTCCATAACGCTGACGGATACAGGATTAAAAAGTATAACCTTTAGTTTAAAAAATCATATCTCTAATCGTATCCAAAATTACGATTCAGCCTTTAAGGACATAATAAAAAAAACAGGGGCGGATAATATTTTTGTAGAGTTTAAGCATAAAAAGGGGGGTAAGGGGGGTAAGGGGGGTAACGATAAGGAATATAAAAAAATTATACAATATAGCGGGGAAAGGGCCGAAAACGATGAAAACTCACGCGGAAGGGGCATTGGTAATTACTTTATGCTAAAAGGCAAAAAATTTGCGTACGACCTCCCGTCTTTCGTTCAGATTAACAAAGAACAAAATGAAAACATAATAGAAAAGGTAACGGCGTATATTAAAAACCTTAATGAAAACAGGAGAATTTATTTTAATAACGCCCTCGATTTATTTTGCGGATACGGAAATATTACTTTGTTTCTGGCGGATTATGTAAAAATGATTACGGGGGTTGAAGCAGACCCCTTTTCCGTGAAACTTGGAGAAAAGAATCTTAGATTAAACGCCGTTAAAAATATTAAATTTGTGATGTCTAATGCCGGAGATTTTTTGGAAAAGGCGGGAAAGGAGAGAATAAATTACGACCTGATTGTCCTTGACCCCCCAAGGGCGGGAATTAAGGGATTAGTGCCAAGAGTAGCGGGCTTGAACCCGTCGTCGGTAATATATATATCGTGCGATTCCATGACGCTTTTAAGGGATTTAAAGGTATTTGCCTGCATGGGATACTTAATAGAACAAATTAACCTGATAGATATGTTTCCAAGAACTTACCATATGGAACACATTGCATTTTTAAGTAAGAGGCGGTAGAATTGCGTCTATATGTTATATGCAGTTATATTGCATATCGTATGCCGGATTAACGCTTCGCCGTACTTCGTTTCCCGCCGAAGCGGGTTGGGACTATGCGAGATGTTTATTGCATGTCGTATGTTACGCGGCTTTTATGACCTTGCCCGCTTTCAGGCATTTTGCGCAAACCTTGATTCTTTTATTGGAACCGTTAACAACGGCTCTAACTTCGTGCAAATTTGGATAAGATACTTTTTTTGTCTTATTGTTGGCATGTGAAACCTTATTGCCGTATTGAATGCCTTTTCCGCAGATACTGCAAACTCTTGACATATTAATTATACCCTCTCTATATTTTTTTTAGTTTATATAATTTTAGGTTTGTTTAGTATATATTGAAACCCGCCGCTTGTCAATCAAAAAACTTTGCAATGATTTAGATTAGATATCGGGCTTAAAAACCTCTTCTAAGTCTATTTTTAAATCTAAAGTTTTAATATGCAGCGTCTTATTTTCTTTTAAATCTATCTTATGACAGATAAAATTAGGTTTATTTTCAGGTTCGTTGCCGGCATTGTTATGTATAGCTTCATTTTCGGGTAAGAATACCGATACGGATTTTTCCATAGGATTTACCACAATATATTCTTTTACGCCGCGTCTTTCATAAACTCTTTGTTTAGCGCTTGTATCATAACCCATAGTTGACGGCGATGTGATTTCTATTACAAGGTCCGGCGCTCCAAGAATACCCTTATCCTCCATAATAAATTTATTCCTATTTGAAATAAATATAATATCGGGTTGGAATGCGTTAGCATCGTCAAGATATACATCTATCGGGGCATTATAAACAAAACCTAAATTATTTTTCTTAACATGATTTAAGATTAAAAATTCAAGATTTCTGGATATAGACTGATGCTGCCTATTAGGTGCGGGTGTCATTATTAACTCTCCTTCTATAAGTTGATAGGGGCTTCCTTCAGGAAGAGCATAATAGTCCAATACGGTATAATCGGTGCGAAGCGGAAGTGTTTTAAGCAATTGGACGGAGCATTCTTTTTTTGGCTCACGGTTATTTATAATATGTCCTCCGTATCCTTGAAATACTTTATTCATAATTTTATTTTAATTAATTCAAAAATTAGCGTAAATAAATAAAAACAAAATCAATCTGTATTAATCTAATCTGCATATATTATATCACAAAATTATTATTATAAATCCTCCCAAATCCCGATTTAGAAATTTATTTTCTGGATTCCTGCTTCCTTCGGAATGACGATAATGGAATTTAAACTTTAACCCAACGGGTGTCATTCCCGCGAAAGCGGGAATCCAGTATTTACTTAGCATTGGAATATATAAATATTTTTCTAAATCGGGATTTGGGAATCCTTAAAGAAAAAGCCCCAGGGTTTATTTAATAAACCGAAGGGCTTATCTAATCATTGCAAGGTTGCGGTTGTCTATTTTACCTGCGCCAGAAGTTTTTTAACGTTTGGCATAACGGATTTCGGGAGCGGCCCAAAACCTGTATTTATGGTATATTTTACAGCCTGTCCCGGACCCAATGCCCAATTTACTAAATCCTTAATTGTCGCGGTAGTAGAAGGATTTGGCTGTTTTTTTGCAATCATCCAGAATTCAAAGCTAGAAGCGGGATAGGCATTTTTTGCCGA
>JAJYQZ010000218.1 GCA_021794335.1 bacterium | reverse complement strand
TATTTTGCTACCATATTGCTACTATGTTTTAAATATGCCAATATTCATTAATAATATCAATAAGTTATAAGACAGGGTTTATGATTCGTATCAGCGGGTCGTAGGTTCGATTCCTATCGCCGGCTCCGTTATTATAACTTCCAATCTCTCTTTTTTAAAATGGAAGGAGATTCTTAATAACGACGAAGCATTAACCGCCGCCGTAGTGGACAGGCTTATCCATCACCCCCACATTATTAATATAACCGGCGGAAGCTTCAGGCTTAAGAAGAAGAAGGCGGGAATATTTTACGATAAAGAGGAGGCTGTTTAAAACTTAATTTCCTTATGCCGGGTACCCGGCATAAGGCATAAATAAAGGAGGAAAATATAACCTATGATAACTTAGCTATTTTAAATTAACTTACTGGTGTATTTTAACACTGCCGATGTGGTTTAAATTAACCAAAATTAATCTTAATAACTCTTATGATGCATAATATATCCGTATAATTTTATACATATATAATATATATTACGATATAATTGTCATATGAATGACGCAAGAAAAAATGAAAACGATTATTACAGAAAAAAATATAAAAAAACAAAGATTGTTTGCACGCTTGGACCTTCAAGTTCTAGCAAAGCCGTAATAAAAAAACTAATAGATTCCGGCATGGATGTCGCCAGGCTGAATTTCTCGCACGGAAACGAGATTTTTTTTGACGGCCTTATCGGGCTGATTAGAGAACTTTCAAACGATACCGCTATACTTATTGACCTGCCCGGGCCAAAAATCAGGACAGGCAAGCAGAAAGAAAACGAAATTATCTTAAAAAAGGCCGGGCATATAAATGTCGTCAACAGAAAAGAGCTTTCCGATAATAAAAATATATCGATTGATTACAGATTTTTAACTCAAGATGTAAAAAAGAATGACTTAATTTTTATAGACGACGGTAAAATACAACTGCAAGTTATCGATATTGCCCCTGATAAAAACGGGCTTTTATGCAAGATATTGCGGGACGGCATTTTAAAGGCGGAAAAAGGGGTGAATTTTCCTAATATCAAACTTAGCGTTCCATCCATTACAAAGAATGATTTTAAGCATTTAAAATTTGGTGCGGAACATAACGCCGATATGTTTGCGGTTTCTTTTGTGAGGCATCCGGAAGATATTATAACCGTCAAGAATTTTTTAAAAAAGAATTATCCGGAAAAGCATTTTTTCATTATAGCAAAGATAGAAAAATCCGAAGCGGTCGAAAATATTGAGGCGATCGCCATGGTTTCAGATGGCATTATGGTTGCGCGCGGCGACCTCGGCGTTGAAACTCCGATAGAAAGTATTGCCCTGAAGCAAAAAAGGATAATTTCTGTTGCAAATATTTGTAAAAGGCCTGTTATTACCGCAACACAGATGCTCGAGTCCATGGTCATAAACGAATCTCCCACCAGAGCGGAGGTTACTGATATTGCCAACGCGATATTGGACGGAACGGATGCCGTTATGCTTTCCGAAGAGACCACCATAGGAAATAACCCTACCTTAGCCGTTATATATATGAACAAAATAATAAAAACGACGGAAAACAGCAATATTTTTATTGAAAACAATTATAGAAATATAGGCATAAGAAGGATTAACGGCAAAGGCGGAGACGGCCGTGAATATGTGGGAAATTACAGGATAAATCCTGACGAGGAATATGATATTTCTAATGAATATAATAATAATATTTCTAACATAGTTGCAAAAATGGCCGTTCTTGCTTCCTATTCCGTGGACGGGTCTTTTATAGCGGCGGTTACAAGGTCGGGCTATACTGCCGGTCTCATATCATCATTGCGCCCTCTTGTTCCTATTATATCTATCGTACCTGATGAGCAGATAAAAAGGCGGCTTTCTCTTAACTTCGGGGTAGTTAGTTTTGTTATGCGGGATATTATTAAAGAAAATGTCGATATTAAAAACATCATAGATTTTATAAATAAAAGCGAAGAGATGAAATATTTTAAAGAGAATTTTAAATACGCCGTTTTAAGCGGCGGCATACCTCTGGGGGAACCGGGTTCTACAGATTTTGTAAGAATTATAAAGCTGTAAGAGTAATAAAATAAAAACTATTACATGGGCGGGCGGCAGAGGCAGATAGTTTAATTATTTTTTGCAGGGATAGCGCAGGAAACACCCGCCATTAATTCCATAAACACTTTATCTGCGTACGCGGCGAGATCGTCAAGCCTTTCGGCGACTATTTTTTCGGATTTAAACGAATTAAGTCCGTTAAGCATTATTTTAATGTTGTCGTCGAGATCTTCCGTTAGCCCGTTTATATCGGTTAAGCCGCCCTTTTTTAACGAATTGGATATTTCGTCAAATATCATGCCGGTAAACGATAATGAAATTGAAGCGTCTTCCTTGTTGCCGGAAGCAATTGCGTTATCTTTTATTTTATCTATGTAATCTTTCAGGTTATTAAAAATATCTTCTATATTTTTGCGGTTACGGCTATCCGTCAGATTTGTCCCGTTTTCTTTCATTATGCAGCCCCGTTAAAATTTTATTATTTCTTTCCTTTATTTCCATTTCCTTTAACACATCATCCGCTTTTAATATTATAACACGTTTATATAACTCTTCAATCTCTTTTTTTTCTTTTAACCTCTCGAGGGTTTCATCGATAAACTCTTGATAGCTTTTGTGTTTTACGCGATTTCTTAGCCTTTTTTCTTTTGTTTTTGACCGTTTTTTTCCGTCCATAACGAGACTCCCCTTTAATTAATTATTTAATATATTAAACAAAACGATTAGCCGATGTTTAGAGGCATATTTGCAATTTAAATATCGATTTTAAAAGTGCGAGTTTTTATTTATATCATATTTATATTACAGTTTTATGACAATTTTATTTCAATTTGATGAAATTTTTTAAAAAATAAAAAAAATTAAAAAACAATAAATAACCCCAATTTATTTTAAATCCAAGTAAATTATAACTTTTAAGGCATTTTGTAATCAAAATGTAACATTAAATTAATATATTTTTAACAAATGTTTCATAATCCTGAAATATTAAAATGATATAAATATTTTTACGGTAAATAAAATTTAAATTATTAAACTAAAGGAGG
>JAJYQZ010000021.1 GCA_021794335.1 bacterium | reverse complement strand
CCCCCTAAAAATAAAAAACTCCCGACGGCATCATCAAACGCAGTCGGGAGTGAAGATATGTAGGCGGGTGCTTATAAAAGCAACGCTTTTATGCCCGCCGAAGTGAATAAATCTGACACCTTTAATTGCCTTATTGCCTTATTATTTGCCTTATAGCGGAAATATATATTGCATAGAAAATTTGCAATAATTTTGCAATAAAAATTTAACGTTTATTTAACACTTCTGTAATAATTTCTTAATATTAGATTGATATAATAAATTATTTAAATTTTTAAACAAGATAAATACATAAATAAATATAAACGATAATAAATTTAATCTTAATTTAATGTCAAGAATCCGTAGAGTAATATTACCTAATTATCCGCACCATATTATTCAACGCGGACATAATCGTCAGGTTATTTTTGCCGAAAACGCAGATTTTGAAAGATATATAAAAAATATTCAGGAATTAAAGATAAAATTTGAAATAAAGGTTTTTGCTTATTGTCTTATGACAAACCATGTACATTTACTTTTACAGCCCGGAGAAGATGCTTATAAACTCCCGCTTTTTATGAAAGTTTTAGCGGCGCGAACCACGCGTTGTTTTAATATGCTTGAAGGCAGAAGCGGAACTCTGTGGGAAAGCAGATATAAATCAAGCCCTGTTCAAAAAGACGCGTATTTATTAAATTGCTGCCGATATATTGAATTAAATCCTATCCGCGCCGGCATAACCGATCATCCGGCTAATTATAAATGGTCAAGCTATACCGAACGAATTAATTTCGGAAGCACGGACGAAATTAAAACAGGAAAAGCAATATTAGACATAGACTCAGTATTTTTAAGCCTTGGAGAAACCAACGATATAAGGCTGAAAAAATATAAAGAATTCGTCGGCGAAAATATTGCGCCGGAAGAAATTAAATTTTTACGGGATTCGGTAAAACGCGGACAGTTAACCGGAAATACAAGATTCGAGGAAGCTGTGGAGCAAATTATCGGAAAAAGAATAGAAAGGCGCGGGCAGGGAAGACCGTTTAAAAATAAATAAGCGGAATAAAAGGAATAAATAAATCTGACACCTTTATTTTATAACATCAGGTTTTTAATTCTTTTTGGAATAAATAAATCTGACACCTTTAATTTTAATTTGACACATAACGGTTGCCCCCTTGTTTAAAACAGCCGTAAAATAAAAACTCTAGACGGCATCGTCAAACGCAGTCGGGAGTGAAGGAATAAATAAATCTGACACCTTTATTTTTTCCTTTTATTTTCTAACATTGTTAATATTATTTACCTTTTTCCATTCTAACGTTATGTTATCCATGATTTTATTCCTCCTTTAATCTTTAATTTTAAAACCGTAAACAAAAACTCCCGACGGCGTCGTAAAACGCAGTCGGGAGTAAGAGAATAAATAAATCTGACACCTTTATTTTATTTAGTATGCTGTTCCAACAACTAAAATAGACGTGGTAGAAAAATCATTGACGGCATAATTCTGTAAATTACTGCCCGTAAAATTAGTAGCCGCCATTGCCGTAAAACCGCCGCCGCATCCTCCATTATATGGTACTCCAGCTGCTGGAGCACTCCATGTATCGGATCCCCCAACTGGAACAGTTGGATTTGCCACGTTTGCAATATTATCGGCTTGCACTTCATAATAGAAATAAAGTGTTCCCTTAGGATAAAAACCTAAACTGCCAAAACCTCCTCCTGCCGTAGTTCCGGCAGTGACAGTAGAGGGCGCAGCTGTTGATCCTACTGTAAATATGGATCCGCCGCTCACAGTATACGTTCCACTTGTCGGTCCTGCAGCTGTTGTAGCTCCTGAGCATGTAAAAGGTGCAGCGTCAATTTCGTATGTTACACCAGCAGCATAAAACGGATGCACAGCCGAAACAGTTCCAGTCGCAGGAAGTGTTCCATTTTTAGTAGCTGCACTTGCACCTGCGCCAATATAGATCGAGTTCGTTGCATTAAACGCCGTCTCGTCCGTGAATATCGCGCCGAGGTTCGTTCTAGCCTCACTGTCCTTTGCCCTGTTGACGTAGCTTAAATTTCAGAATAATTTAACTAAAACGGCACTCCACCTTACATTGCAGTAAATACGCCGTATTGAACGCATTCCGTATTTTACCGGATTTTCTGTATTTTCTTTATTTTGATTTCAACTCTGGCACATTTTTGGCACAGTATAAAAATTAAAAGTAACAATTTTTGTCATTTTTAAAAAATTAACGACAATTTTTGTCATACCTGTTAAATATAATAAAATCAAATACCTATAAAGAATTAATCAAAATTGTTAAATTTAAGTTGACAATTTTTGTCTGGTATCATATTTTAATAAAGAATATGATTTTAGTAAAAATATGAAGCAAATGCCTTTAAATATAATAAGTTGAGCAAGATTCTATGCTAATTTTTAAATCTGGCATAAAATATGCTCTCATTATAAATAGACGATAATTAACGAAAAATGGAATCGTAAACCAAATTTAACATAATTAACTTTTAACTTTTAAGGAGGCAACACAATGAACATCAACAGGTTAAAAAACAAAAGAGGCTTTACATTGATAGAGCTTTTGATTGTTATCGCCATCATTGGTATCTTAGCGGCGATAGCCATTCCGACGTATTTGAGCTACGTCAACAGGGCAAAGGATTCGGAAGCGTCCACGAACCTTGGCGCAATCTTTACGGACGAAACGGCGTTTACTGCTACGAACTCGATGTATATTGGGGGAGGCGATGCATCAAACGGAGTTACGCCTGGCACGGCTAACGGAGCTTTGCCGGCAAAAACAGGTGTGTCAGCTACTCACCCCTTTTATGCTACTCCAGCAACTTATGGCATTGATACTGGTCCATTTACTTGTGCAACCACACCAGGTACAGTAATAACGACATTTGCCGCACCAAAAGCAGGGGGAACTCTCACGGCAGACGGTGGAACAAATACTATGACAAGTGGGGTAGCTGGCACCACTCCTACTGCTGGTCCTACAACTGCTACAGGAGGTTTTGCGGATATAGGATTTTATCCTAAAGGCACCTTGGAATTTTATTATCAAGTAGAGTCAAGTGCTTCCTCTTATGAAGTAGCCCCAACTGTCGCAGCTATTACGGCATATCCAACGCCCTCAACCTCAACCGCAAATGGAACATGTGGACCTGGATATGTCGCCTTGGCAGGAACAAACTTTACTGGCACAAATTTACAAGTTTATGCTATAGATGATTATACTTCAACAGAAGTTCTTGTTGCAGGAACATCTTACTAAAAAATAAAGGTGCCAGATTTATTTATTCCTTTACTCCCGACTGCGTTTGATGATGCCGTCGGGAGTTTTTGTTTCAAAGGGTTTTTAAAAATTAAAAAAAAATAAAGGTGCCAGATTTATTTATTCCTTTACTCCCGACTGCGTTTGACACGGTCGGGAGTTTTTGTTTGGGGTTTTATTAATCGTCGCCCGTAAAATAATTTCGATAAACACGATTAATATTTACTACTATCGGCTCCTCCAATATAGGTATGTTCGTGCTTATCTACCAATTTTCGCATTTTCGCTACACAAACTTGATTATTTTGTGAAATTAATTTAATATAAAAACATAAACAAAATCATGGTTTGTTTTTAATCAATAATTTTAAATACTACAGATTTATTTATTCCTTCACTCCCGACTGCGTTTGTAAGCTTTTTATATTATATTATTTTATATGATTATTTCTTTATAAGATTAAACATTTTAATATTTAAAAAAACTATACTAAATTAAGTTAATAGAACTTAGGTTTGAGATAATGTATCTTATAGACGTAAATAGTCAGGAAAGAGAAGATGAGTCTATAAAAACATTCATTAAGATTTTACCTAACATTTATGATTTTTTTGATGATAATATTCAAAATATTCTTGGATTGCCACTGCAGACTTATTTTTTGGAGCAGATAAAATTTTTAAAATGTGCCGAAGAAAATCTTTCTAATTTATCACCCGAAAATTATGCAGCATATAGAATGTATAAGCAAATCGCCCCTGATTTAAATTCATTTTGGTGGTATTTAATTGAAATTAGAGAAAATAAATTAAATAATTTAATTCCTGGAGAAATTGATATTATTGCCGGAAATTTAAAATTTAATTCAAATTCAAAAGAATTCAGAATTTCCGAAGAATCCACTGAATATTTGGTGGGCTTTGAGGTTAAATGTGCATATTTTAACGACGATGATGGCTGTAATGAAATTAAATCGTTTAAAGATTATTCACAGAAAAAAGATAAAAAAAATGAAATATATTTAAAAATTAATGAATTAATAAAAACAGGATTTAATAAGGTCGTATTATTGGATATAATTGCAAACCCGAAAAGTTCTGGCAATGGTTTAGAATCTTGGATACATGCGGGATGTGTGGCAGGAAATTCAATTGATGAAATAAAAGAAGCCTTGGCGAAAAGAATTCCAGCTGACTCTATTGCTGGACATTTAGTATATTCGGAAGGCCCAGTTTGCGGCGGTGATACGACATTAAGAAACGCCCCGAAAATAAATTTGATTAAACATGCCTACGGAAATAATTCATTTACCGCCGATAATAAAATAAATAAAAAAATATTTGAGATTTTAAAAGAAAGAGAAAAAAAATTATTGAAAGATGAATCATTAAAACCCCAATTTCCGTTCGTTTTAATTGACTGTAGGTTGTGTGGGGAAATCCATGGATTAGACGAATGTCTAAATAATGAAAAGTTTATAAATATCTAAATTAATATGATTCCAAAATACATTATTGTTGGCATTTTTACTTTAATCGGCGCTATTGTCGGCACATTTTCAACATATATATTTAATACAATAAGAGACAATAAGCTCAGGAAAGAACAAGTCAACGCGCTTTTGCAAGCCATACACGAAGAAATTGGTATAATTATGGATAGATATTCGCAAGTGATAGGTGAGCCTTTAAAAAACTTAAAAGATGATAAAGTTCTGAATTTTTATGATATTTTAACCCCGCAAGATTTTATCATATATAATTCAAATGCCGGCTTAATAGGTCAAATTAAAGATGATAAATTGCGTAAAAATATTGTCAGATTTTACACTTTAGTCAAAGGATTCAGCAATACAGCTCTTTATACAAATAAAATTATTTTGATATTTCAAGATTACATGTCACAACATCCTGAATATACAGAACCGAATTCCAACCCCCTCATTCGTAAAGTAATTAAAACATATCAAGACTACTTGAATGGATTTATGAAGGAATTAAAATCTCAATACAATGAGTTGGAATGCAGTTCAAAGATTTTGAAAGAATTAATAGTAAAATAAAGGGGTCAGATTTATTTATTCACTCACTCCCGACTGCGTTTGATGATACCGTCGGGAGTTTTTGTTTACAGTTTTAAAATTAAAGATTAAAGGAGGAATAAAATCATGGATAATATAACATTAGAATGGAAAAAGGTAAATAATATTAACAATGTTAGAAATTTCGACGATACTGAATTTTATGCTTTCACTCAAAATAATGGCCTACGGTATATTGGAATGGCTTATAAACAAGATGTGGCAGATGAAATACGGCAAACAATTAGGAATTTTAATTACAACGAAGATGGAATCAATATATGGTTAGGTTATATTAATATTGATAAATCTAATTATGAAAGAATTACGGAGGAAATAGTTAGAGATGTTGAAAGTTTATTAATATGTGTGAACACACCTTCCGATAATACCCAGAATATCAATAATTATTCAGGAAGAGATAATTTAATGCGAAAAAAAAGGTGTCAGATTTATTTATTCCTTCACTCCCGACTGCGTTTGATGATGCCGTCTAGAGTTTTTATTTTACGGCTGTTTTAAACAGGGGGCAACCGTTATGAATAAATCTGATAATTTTACAAATACAGGCAATAAAGAAGTCTTGGAAAAAATCGAGAACGCATACCGGAAATTTTTAAAAAGAGATTTACATTTATTAGAGGTTAATGCAAATGAAAGAAGCATTACTCATCGATTTGCAATTTATTTGGAAGAAGAATTTCCTGATTATCATGTGGATTGCGAGTATAATAGAAATGGCTTGGACATTAAGCGTTTAAATTTTAAGAAAACAATTTGCTCTGACGATACCGATGGAACAACTGTTTACCCGGATATTATTATACATCTCAGAGGAACTGATAATAATTTTATCGTTATAGAAGCAAAAAAGATAAATAATAATGGCAATGATAAAGGAAAATTAAAAGCCTATAAAAAAGATTTAAAGTATAAGCATGCTTTCTTTATCAAATTTCCGGTAGTGGTAGAAAAGGATTTTTCCAATTTCAATGGAAATCTTGATAATTATATACAAGCGCAATAAAGGTGTCAGATTTATTTATTCCTTTACTCCCGACTGCGTTTGATGATGCCGTCGGGAGTTTTTGCTGTTTCATTAACCGACAGCCGTAAAATAATTCTTAACAAACCTGATTAATATTTCTTGCGATATTAACGGAATTTAAAGCCAAATCTGCAGTTTATTGCAAAATTATAGGCGGCTAAACCGAAGGCTTCATAGGTATGTGAACTTGTGAATTATTAAATAATATAAATAAATAATGTAGTAAATACCTATATTTTAGGCACATTAAATAATTCACAAACGGTCGTGAAATATTGCGAACTATCGTTAATTATTCAAAATACGCAGGATATGGACGGCCAAAAGAAAAAAGGTCTTTTTTCTTGGCGGTCTTAAATTTTAATCAAGTCTTTCAAATATAGAAAAATAATCTTTTTTATCAAACTCTACCTTACCCCATTCCGTTTCTATAACCGTATATGAGTTTTTATTATATTCGGGGTTCGAAATATTAATAGCAATTAACAATTTAACCATTTCGTTAGGATCTATATTTTTTCTGGCATACCGAATCATCTTGCTTGCATTTTCAAATGTAGCAGGTATTTTGTTTACCGTTATAAATTCCGCAATGTCTTTTTTAATGTTATCGTCGAATATATAATTTCTGTTTTTGTTTACCTTAAGCGGTTTTTTAAAATATTTCTCAAAGTGGAAAAGGGTTCCTGAGTTTGATTGAATTGCGCCGTATTCATGTAGTTGATTTAAAAGACCAATCGTATATTTTTTAACGCCGTTTTTATATAAATATTTAATCTCGTTTTTATATTCAATTGTTTCAGGAGCAAATGAGGTTTCTTTGCGACGATCGATGATTTCCGGAACAAACCCCTGCTCCGGTTTTTCAGAAATACCGCTTTCATAATTTTTAATAAGCCAATATATCTCATCGGCGGTCAATTTTAAATCGCTTTCTTCATTTCCCTTTTTTTCGATCTCCCAAATTTTATCGAATGTTGCTCCTCTGGCAGAAAAAATTAAGAAATTTAATCTGCGTTTTATGTCTTCGCCGGTAAGACGACTTGAAAGACTAATAATATCTTCGGGTTTAAGGGCTTTAAGATAATTATCGACAGTGTCGTTGTCGTCTTTATCTGTTACAAATTTTGTTAATCTTTTTTCAATGATGCTTTCAATTTTTTTTGATAGATTTCGCCCAATATAGTCCAATCTTACTTTTTTACTTGGTTCATAGAACATTTTCCGTCGGGGGTCTATTTTTAAATAATTGGCGATAAAAGTCCAACGTAAACCTGTTTTCTTTAATTTCTCTACTATTTCGGACTTTATAAGCATTATAGATTACCTTCTATTCTAATTATACAGGTTTAAAAAAAAAGCGCAAATAATCTTTAAATTATCGGTATAAAGTCTCATAAATAAAGCATTTTGTGAAAATAAATACATATACATTTTTGCCATATGACATTAGAAAATTGAGCTTGTAAAATAATAATATTAGTGCACATTAATCCGATTTCGCTTGGCAAGCGAAATATTTTTAAGAATATTAGAAATGGTAGTTTATGTTTTGTGCAGGCATAAATAAAAGCTATCCGGAAGCCCGCTAATGATTTTTTAAAACAGGCCACTTACTGTGTAAACCGCAAACTAAATTCTAAATTTATAAACATAAACGTTTGCAGGAGCAAGTCTAACGTAGTTTTAGAAAAATTAGTGATGGTAGGTATGGCAGGCCTCTTGCGTTTCTTAAGCGTCCAATGTAGCCAATTACCGAAGCGAAAACATGCCGGATAAGTCCGGTTTTTTAAGAAAGTGCATGGGCAGTCCGCAGACTAAAATCGACAGTCCGCATTGGCATTGCTGATTTTTAATGGACTTCCCAGCGACATTTCTCTATGTTTTTGGACATAGAAAAAGTCGCAAAATCGTGGAAAATTTCGTTAGTTGCGCCTAAAGGCAGGCGGTATTAATGGACACGAACAAAATATATAGCAGTTCCGAAGTTTTTGGAGTTGCCTTCCGTCGCTATTGCGAAAACAGGTTCTGTATTTAACAACCGGAAACGGTGTATCGGAACAAGTAAAAGTAACTACGAATTTTAGGGGTAAAAATGGGGAAATTAATCGAGTTCTATAAGCGGCACCGGCGGCTTTTTTTGAGGCAGAAGCACCAGAATACCCGCCAGCAAGAAAGGTTTAGAGATACGGTCATGCTTAAATTCTTCTGTTATTGCGAGTCTCAAAAAATATTCCATACGTTGGGAATTACAAAAAGAACGGCGCTTGATTTTTTCCTTTCTCAAGACATGTCAAATAAATCGGATGAAACGAAGCGCAAATATTTTTTGGTCTTAAGGGAGTTTTACAGTCGAAATAAAAAGATAGAATTGCAAAAGGAGGATTGCAGGTTATGAGCGGAAAAGCGCTAAGCATTAAAAACGATAGTAAAATAAACTATCTTGCAAGGGAAATATCGAATTTCATTCATCGTGGAAGCGCTACAACTGAAAAACTTTCCGCTACATTACATTTAATAAAAGAAGAAACAGGATTAAAGACGTTAAAAAACCTTAAACAATCGCACATTGACGCCGTCATCGCTAAAATTGCAAGTACAGAAGCGAGCTTATCGAGTAAAAATTCTTACATTTCTTCAATTAACAATATCGTTAAATATTCAAGTAAGGAGAATTTGCATTCAATTAAGGCTTCAGACTACGGCCTTTCTCGAAAAATAAACGAAAAGGACGGGATTAATAAGGAAAATTCGAGGGAATCCGCAGTCGCCTTTACTACGTGGCTTAACGGAAAATACGCAGAAAAAGGCGATTTGCGATACGGGGCATTGGCTCAAGCCGTCAATATTCAAAGCTCAAATCTAAGATTAAGGGAAAGCCTGCTCGTGAAATTAAAATCAAAAGATTTCTCAAACGATACGCTAAAAATTAAAGGAAAAAGCGACGGCGCAAAAAATTCGAGAGAACGGGAAATTAAATTAAATATAGAACAAAAACAATCTTTAACGGAAGCTCGGCAGTTTCTTAAAGATAATAATTTGAAAGATCTTTGCGTAGGAACAGTAAAACAAGGGCGGGATTTCGCAAATAATACTCTAAAAATGTTTAGAAAAGAAACAAATATTGCCTTTCACTATCACGGAGAACGGCACTGGACGGCGCACGAAGTATATAAAAACGCCTGGTCGGCAAAAGGATACGATGTCGAGTGCAGGGCGAGAACTGGAGAAGAAAAACAAGATTGGCAAAATAGAATTATGACAGAAACGGGCTTAAGTAAATCAGAATTTAAAGCATATGATAAAGAGATTCGGCAAGAAATAAGTCGGGATCTCGGGCACGAACGCATCGAAATCACTAATCGATATTTGGGGTAATCATGAAAAAAACATCAAAAAAATACATGGAAAAAGAAATTAAAGAAACAATGAAATCAATGCTTATAAATGCTGATTATTTTAAGCCAGTTGTTTCAAAACGTAATGTCGGGCACATATCATTGTGCGCAGTGGATTTTATACCGGGCGCTGATATACAGAACAAAATATCTAAAATATGCAGGGAAAAAATAGTATTTAAGGAAAGGGGTCAGAAAGAAATAAATGACAGAAAAATTAAAGCATCGTATGAAAAATTTATTAGGTCTATGGATAAAGAGAAAATAAAAAAACAAAAAAGGCTCAATAGAAAGGCAAAAAGAAAAAAGAAAAAGATTCTAAAAGCAGTATATCGGGGCTTTGCCCCTACCCCCACAAGCGTGCGGACGCTTGACCCCGGTTGGGTGTCTAAAAAACAATAACGATTTTTTAAGGCATTCGCTCGTTGGCGAATGAATGAATAATGATTAATACGGAAAAATTAAAAACTATTGACGTTGAAATAATATTAAATGTTCTCGGACTACCCTATATAAGAACCGGCGATAGAATTATGGCAACCGCATCATATCGGGACGAGAATACAGCGAGTATCTCGATTCAGGAAAGATACGGGAAATGGCTTTGGAAAGATTTCGGGAGTGGTTCTGGGGGAAGCTGGATTGATTTAGTAATGACGGTTAAGGATTTAGATTATTTAGACACTATAAAGTTTTTAAATGATATTGAAAACGCTGAAATAAGCAACAGCGGACGAAAGAAAAGACCTTTTAAAACGGACCGGCGGAAAGAAAAGCCTAATTGTATTGATATAGCCGCTATCACTGAGTTCAACTGGCGCAAGACTGAATATCCATAATGCTTTGAGGCGGATAATTCACAAATTCACAGGTATTTTTAATAAAGTTAAATATAACAATATGAAAAAACTCTTAACCGTAAAAAATGTTGCGGAAATGCTCAGCGTTAGCCCTAAAACTTTATACCAATGGGCTGAATATGGCTCTATCCCCTGCTTCAAATTAAACGGCGCTTTACGGTTTGACGAAGAAAAAGTTATGGAATGGGTTAATTCTAATGAAAAAAATCCTATTATTAGATATAATAACATTAAAGGTGGAGTGCCCATTTATAAAAGGAGGTGTAATTAAAATATGGGCATCTTCAAACGGAAGGGGTCAGGTTTTTACTGGCTCGACATAATTGCGGGCGGTACAAGGATAAGAGAATCGGCTAAGACTAAAAATAAAAAAGAAGCCGAAGCTATTTACGCCAAAAGATATTACGAAATTGCAAACGGAATAGCCCAAAATTCCGAACCTGCTGCAGAAAAAAATAGATTTATTTTTGACGAACTTGCAGAAAAGTATTTGTCTTGGGTTTACGGTAAACAAGTATCTTACGGCAATAAAAAATCCAATATAGAAAACTATTTTCTCGGCAGGATTAAATATTTAGACGAGATTAAAATATACGACTTGGAAAAAATCCAAAGCGAAATGATTGCAAAGGGACTCGCAAGGTCGTATATCAACAAATGCTTTACGACGTTTAAGCATATGTTTACGAAAGCTCTCGACTGGGAAATGATAGACGAAGCCGTTCTGCAAAGAATTAGAAGGGTTAAAAATCTTAAAGGCGCAAATAAAATCCTAAGGTATCTTGCAAAAGAAGAAATGGAAGCTCTCGTTTCCAACTGTCCGCCGCATTTAAAGCCGATAGTTTTAACCGCTTTAAATACAGGCATGCGCAAATCGGAAATATTACATCTAACGTGGGATAGGATTGATTTAAAAAACAGGCTTATTTTATTAGATAAGACTAAAAACGGCGAAAGGCGAGAGATACCTATGAATAACCTAATGATTAAACTATTTTCTTCTTTGCCGAGACATCTTCGGGTTCCGTATGTTTTTTACAACGATAAGCTAAAGCCTTACAAAAACGTTTCGGAAAGTTTTCAAACTGCTCTTAAAAAGTCCGGAATAAAGAATTTTAGGTTTCACGATTTAAGACATACCTTCGCTTCAACGCTTGTTATGGCGGGAGTAGATATAAGCTCGGTTTCGGAGCTATTGGGTCATACGAGTATAAAAATGACGCAAAGATATACCCATTTATCGCCGGCACATTTAAGAAAAGCGGTCGAGATTTTTGAAAATGTCACATTTTCGTCACAGTTTGATGAAAATAGAAAAGTTGAAGATTTATAAGTTATTGGTTTTATTAGGTAAAACGGTAGGAAATTAGGCTGCCCTGTTGACGTAGCTTAAATACGTCGGAATCGCTATCGCCGCCAAGATACCTATAATGGCGATGACGATTAAAAGCTCGATAAGGGTAAAACCCTTTTTGCCTTTAAGTCTGTTAATGTTCATTTTAAAACCTCCTTGTTGGTTTTTGATTTTCTTTAATTACATAATTACATTTAATTTGGTTTTTTGAATTTAAAAACCTTATTACATCTTTATTACATCGCTTCCATATTTAAAATCAGGCTGCCGAAGCCAAGCACCAAAAGAACCTTGGTTACCTCTCTTGCCGTCCCGCCCGCTTCTTCCGCCTGAAAGGCGGATACCGCGGCATCCGTTATCTTTTCCAGCGCCCCCGCGTCCGTTTCTTTTAACCCGCAAAGCGAACTGAAAAGGGGTACGGAAATATTGCTTAATCCGGCGTCCTTATTTATCTCAGCCTGCTCCGCATACCTTTTAACGAAGGACGAAACCGCCTCAAAACCTGCGGATGCCTTTATATCGCCCGCGAGTTCTTCTACCGCCTTTGAATTAATATAGGATATCAGTCCGCCGCCCTGCGCTTCGCTCACCCAGCTATAAAACCTCTTATTGAAGAAATCGCTGTAATAAAGGTTGTCCATAAATGCACCCGATTTTATAGTTTTATTTAATGCTCGGCACAATTTTATTATTACATTTACACTTAATGATAGAGCAATAATTATGCCAAGCCCGACAATTAAACAAACTAAAACCGGCCTTACGGTTAGATGCCTTTAAAATCAACACATTAATATTAAAACTTTAATTTATATTAAAATATAAATTTAAGGTTAATCATATTATAAAATGACAAATATTGTCAACGGAAATTGGGAAATTTTGGAAAGATAAAAATAATAAATAAATTTTAATAATTAATTTAATAACTTATATGACACTTTTGTCCGTGACAAAAATTGTCATATTCCGTTACAAAATTTGTCCGAAAGGGTATCCTGTTTATTTTATTATCTCGCCCCCGCCTGCGTTTGCCTGTTATTTGCCTGTTTACGCAACAAATTTGCAACAAAAATTTAACTTTTTCTTAACATTTCTTTCATAAAATCGTAATACTTGCCTGCTATAATAAATAGAATAATAAAAAAAACAGTAAAAACTATAAACGTAATTTTAAAAATATTAATGTTTATGGTATAATTATTTTGGAGGTAGAATGTATATGTCGTCGGTCGTCGTATTGCCGGAAGTGTTCCTTAAAAATGCAAATAAAGAAGAACAGAAAGAACTTGTCGATTTTTTCGATAAGCTTGTAAAATCGTCAACGGAAGCGACAATTGTAATCGTCGAAGAGAAATTTGAAAGGCGGCTGGCGGAAGAAATTGCTAAACTCGATAAAAAAATTTCCGAAACCAAAGCCGAACTTATTAAATGGATGTTTATATTCTGGGCTGGGCAGATTATAGTATTAGTCGCTGTTTTAAGTCTATTTTTTAAATAATAAAATAAAGGGGTCGGATTTAT
The DNA here is from genome assembly GCA_021794335.1 of bacterium. Next base: position 434 of record JAJYQZ010000021.1, on the reverse strand, counting down.
TTTATCTCTATTTTATCTCTATTTTATCTCTATTTTATCTCTATTTTATCTCTATTTTATCTCTTACTTCCGCTCCTGCCCGGGGGCGGCCTAAGCGAGGAGCAAATATCAGTTATTGATAAACCTGATATCTCTTACGGTTATGCGCTTTTCCGCAAATATTTTTTTCTTTTCCAAAGAAAACAGATAGCCGTTGACTTTACTTATCAAGTCTTCTTTATTAAACCCGAGTTCAAATAAAAGAACCGGGTTATCAACGCTAACCGTCAGAATATCTTTATTAAACGCCTTTGGTTTGGTTTTTTTTCCTATTTCGGCGCCGCAAATAGTTCCCCAATTTTCATATAACATTAAGGCAATGTAGTCGGAAAAATTGAGTTTGCTTTTTAGCGCTTTTAAAAGAATATCTTTTAAATTTAATTGTTGATTTGCGT
>JAJYQZ010000149.1 GCA_021794335.1 bacterium | reverse complement strand
AATAAAAAAAATAAATTTTAATTAACGCCATACCATTGTCGCGAAAGCGGGTTAGTCTTGGTATGGCGAGGAGAAAGGAATGAAAATTTTATTAAAAGGCGCTAATTGTTATTGGGAAGAAAATCACCCCGAAGTGTACGGGACATATCCCGTACAAATCGATAGATCAATTAATATTAATTTTATTCCGAGTCTGCAAAAAGCCCGGAAATTATGGGACAGGCATGTGTCTCACAAAGAAGTAGAAAGTCATTGTCTTAGTAGCTTTATCGTTACGAGTGACGATAAAGCTACTATTTATGCCTACTATGATGGTTGTAACTTGTTTAGATATGATAATCTTTCTGCTGAAGAAAGCGTCGAGCTTATATCTAAGCAAGCCGATATCTCAAGATTACACGGCGAGGGTTCGTACGAATCCGGCTGGGATAATTTTGAGTCAGCAAGACAGTTACATTGGCAAGCTGAGAAGTTAGAGAATATGATAGGCTTAGCCAAAACGGCTTTAGCCTTTAATTATTCTTTGGGTTGCTCAGTCGTTTAACGCTTAATAAAATTATTTAATTATATTCCCCGCAGGTAATTTAAGCCCATAAAGCTTATTTTGCCTTGCGGGGATTTTTTTTGCCTAAAAATTCAGTATCTCAAAAAATAGCGTATATATACAGTGAAACCATTTTACGCGGAGGATACTGAAAAATTGAAAAGTAAATTATTAAAGGTTCTAAAGGATAATATCAGTCTTAAGAAAGATAAAACGCCTGAGCTGTTTTACGAGCCGCAGGGCTGGCTTGAGAGTATTTTAGGTCATCTCGAAAAGAAATACAGCAGATTATCCGACTGGCTGCCGTATATGTCTTATGACAGCGAAACTAAAGTTTATATTAATAATAACGGCACTAAAGGAATGGTATTTGAAGTTTCTCCACGACTTATCGCCGGAGACTCCGGTCCTATAGAACTTATGCTTGACGGCGTGCCTGAAGGCGTTACTTTGCAAATAATGTTATACGGTTCGCCTAATATAACGCCTACAACCGACCTTTTTTTAGCTAATGCCAAAGCGACCGAATACGATCCTATGTTTAAGGCTATTGCCGAAGAATTTGTAGGATTTCTTGAGAACAGGACTAAAAAATCTATTAATAAATTAATGGTAACGAGAATTAAAAATCACAGGGTATTCTTTACTTTAACATTTGACGAAAAGTTTGATGATATTGAAATTCAGAGTATAGCTATGACGGTAAGAAATATTCTTGAATCTAAAAAGTTTTTCCCGCAGATAGTAAATCCTCAAATATTTATTCCTTTATTATTTGAAATATTTAATATGAAACATAATTTTAGAGAAATGCCCGGTTATGACGATACTCAATTTATAAACGAACAGGTTTTAGCTCCAGATACTGAAATAAAATTAGAAGACGACTGCGTTGTTTCTGACGGACAGTATTGGGGTTCTCTAAATGTAGTTCAATTACCTGAATATACGCATATTTACGAGTTCAGTAAAAAATTAGGCGATTGGATGACGATGAACGTCGATAAGCAGCAATTCTTTGAGCCTTTTTTTATAACGACGTCTTACCGCAGAAGAACAAAAAATGAAATAAACGTTCAAAGAAGTATGGGTATGGCGACTATTTCTCAACAACTTCCGGGTCATATATTTACAAAACTTGTAGAAAAGCAAATAGACCAAGTAGAGGCTAATAAAAAGTATGACGCTAAAACGCCTATTTTTTCAATGGATATGAAAGTTATACTATCGGGTTCGACTAAAGAAAATTTAGATATTAATTTAGATACCGTATCGTCTTATTGGAACTCCGGCAATAAAGAATCAAGATTTAAGGTAATGCAAAGCAAATACGTAACGTTTTTAGACTTTTTAACGGCTCTGCCTATGATGAGAACTAAATCATGGGATAAACATCTTAAAAGTCAAAAAGTGTTATTTTACGATGAATGTTCGCATTTTGCGCCTATGGAGGCTGACTGGTCGGGGACTGCCAAACCTACTATATTATGTTTATCGAGGAGAGGGCAACTCGTAGGTTTTGACTTATTCGATTCACAGTCGGCTTATAACGGATATGTGGTAGCGACTACAGGCGCGGGAAAATCCGTTTTTATTAACCTTTTAAGCATATCTTATCTTATACAGGGTAAAAAGGTTTTTATTTTTGATATAGGGCGTTCTTATGAAAAACTTGCAAAGACGATAGGCGGGCAATGGATAGAGTTTAATCTTGACAATCCTCAGTCTATTAATCCTTTTTCTGAAATAAAAACAGAAAAAGATTTAAAAGAATATGCGGACTACTTGATAGATTTTATCTATTTTATCGGCGCTCCGGCGTCTCTATCTTTATCCGAAGAAATAGTTTATTTTGTAAAATCGCATATAGAGCAAGGTCTTTATGAATTATGGGCGCAATATCACGAAGATTTAGAAGTAACGCATTTTTCTAATTGGCTTTTGCAGAAAGAAGATATAAGACTGCAAGACTTCGGACAGCAGTTAAAGCCTTTTACGAGAAACGGACGCTACGGCGCTTTTTTTATCGGCAAATCTACAATAGATTTTTCAAAGCCTTTTGTTGTAATGGAGTTAGATACCGTCGAAAATATGAGGCAGCTGTTAGACGCGGTTCTTATGATAATGATGTTTCATATATCTAAGACAATATATTTATCAGGAGTATCTGATAGTAATTATATCGTTATTATGGACGAGGCGCATAGATTTTTAGGAACGTCGCCTAACATAGACATCTTTATAGAACAGGCTTACAGGCGTTTCAGAAAGCATAACGCCGCTATTATAATAGCGACGCAAGGGTTTACCGATATTTACAATCCTAAAGAGCAAAAGTTGTCTAAGGCGGGAACTACGATATTCAATACGTCGGCTTGGAAATTCTTTTTAGAGCAGAATAAGGAAAGCGTAAACGCGTTAGAGCAATCAGGATTATTAAGAATGTCGGAAACAGAATTAAACGTGTTGCGGAGTATTAAAAACTCAAAACCTTTTCATTCAGAGTGTATGCTTTTTACGCCTGATTTAACAGTGCCGGTAAGAGTAGTAATAGACAGGTTCATGTATTATTTATTTACGACTTATATGCCGGATAA
>JAJYQZ010000062.1 GCA_021794335.1 bacterium | reverse complement strand
GCTTCTTTGCTGGCAAAAAACGTCAGCATTTTTAAATTATAATTACGGCGGCAGTATGTTCCATTTTGGAACATACTGAATCTTTAATTAATTCTTTATCGTAGAATATATTTTTTATATGTTTTGTTACGGCAGGACGATTAACTCCAAAAAGAAGTGAAATCTGTTCCTGGGTAAGCCAGACAGACTCATTATGTAAATTTACCTTAAGATTTATCTTATAAATATTTCTCTCCTACCTGAGTGTCTTTATAATTTCTTGAGTGGTGCGCCCAGAGGGATGAGCTTCGCTGGACTTCGTCCGAACCCCCGGCCTGCAGATTCGTAGTCTGAGGTGGTGTGGCGGGAAATATTTATGTTTGCAGGGAGAAACAGGGCATCAAAAAATGACTATAGAGGTTTTTGTTGACATTTTGAATTATTAGTTAATTCAATAGTTCAATCATATATATATTTTATACTTTTGCCAACCGATTAAGAACTTTACGATATTTATTAATAAAAGAATCAACGATAGAGGTGTAATTATAAAAACTATCGCTATCTACACCATCCTGCTCCTCAAGATTACATATTTTCCGAATTCGCTTTATTTCATTTATATTTACTAAACGATTTTCGCCAGGCCATGGAATATTCTCAATGGGTTTTCTTTCTTTAATTTCCTTTTTTATAAAAAAACCCTTTTTTACAATAACATATCTAACTATTCTAATCATATTTTTATTATGATCTTCTAATTCATATCCAAAGCTAGAAAGTATTCTTCGAAGCTCTCTATATGTAATATTATGTTTTTCACCCTTTTTTATAGGAGCTGAACGCTTTTTGATCCATTGAGCAATTGCATTCACTTCGTCATCTGATTTTATGGCTTTTACTTTTGAAGATTTTGCCTTTGAGCGCTTAACAGATATATTAGCAATTTTATGATCTGCGACTTTAATCATGAAATCATACAATTCTTTTTGAGAAGTATCAAATAAGGTGATTCTATTTTTTTCAAGGTGCACCAACATTGATACTAAAGCAGTTCGTTTATTGCCATTATGAAATGGATGATTATTACAAATACCATATAGCAAAGTTGACGCATTAAGAATAGTATTCGGATACTTTAGTATGCCGTTTAGGCTGGTTTCTTGCCTGCTTACAGCAGAAGCAAGTAAGTCCTCATTCTTTATGCCGGGAGGAAGAATTGGGTCTTTGGTATTAGAAAAATCATCAACAAGAATATCATGTATCTTTTTAACCTCATCTATAGATAATGTAAGAGTACTCATTGAAAGAAATTAAACGATAAATTATTTTATATTTTGAATATTAAATTATATATGAGACTATTTATTTAACTTATTGATTTTGGATTACAATTAGTCGTATTTGCTCCATTTTTCATCTGACAACATAAATCTATTCAGTTCTTCTTTCATGCTTTTCCAGTTAGGTAAATATTTGTCCATTAAAGAAAAAAATTCATTATCATGTTTTTTTGTTATTATATGTATCAACTCATGAACAATTACATACTCAATGCAATTTACCGGCTTCTTTGCCAATTCAAGATTTAACCATATCCTTCTTTTTTCATGATTACAACTACCCCACCGCGTTCTCATGCGTTTAATCCCAAAGAATTCCGCTTTTACTCCTATTTTTCCTTCCCATTCGGCAATAACTTCGCCTGCATAAAGGAATAACTCTTCCCGGTACCAATTATACATAACTTCTTGCCTGACGGATTTAGAGCTTTCATGTCTAACTTGCAAAATGATTTTATTATTCCCTCTTAAAAAAACACTGGGTTTTGCATCTTTAAAAATAACCTCAAGACGGTACCTTTTGCCTAAAAAGTAATGACTCTCACCAGCAACATATTCTCTTTCGGTTTGCCTTTCCTGGCATTCAAATTTAGCTTGTTGTTTTTTAATCCACCGGAGCTTAACAGCTAAAAGCGCTTTGATTACCTCGTCTTTCATTTTATCAGGCGCTGTCACTCTAACCCAGCCATTGGGAGGCATCACGGAAAGATGAAGATTTTTAATCGGTTTTCTTATGACTGATACTTCAATGCCGTTAACAGATAAACAGAAATTAGAATTCATTTTTATGAGTCCTTATAATATCCATTAACTTAGTAAGTTCATAGTCATTAATATTAACATCAATATCTTTTAAGGCATCTTTTATTCCATTCCTTATCGCCCTTTCTTTTAAAGGATTTCCGTCCCATCCATCAAGCCTTGACTCCATCACCGATTCATAAACTTTAATAGCTTTTTCTATATCCTGGCCCAGATTATCGTATAAAGCTCGCTTGCCCTTGGTGTTTATCTTATTGCCAACCATCTCTTCCATTGGGTCTTTTACCCTCTTTGTCAGTTCGGCTATGGTTTTAAGATATTCCTTGTATTCTAAATCTTCCTGCTTGCGTTTTTTAATAAGCTCGGTTAATAATTCTGACATTTTATTGTAATACATAGGATTTGTCGGCATTTCATCAATTATAAGCTTACGGACGTTATTTTCGATAGTTTCTGCCACCGCCTCTTTATCGGAAGAAATTGATTCCGGCAAATTATTAATTGCATCCTGCCCTTTTTTTACAAGCAAATCAACTAGATTAGTATTATCAAATCCAGATAATTTTTCGCTTTCCTTTGCGTCAATATATCTATCTATTAGGATTCGCATGGAAGGCTCATATTTTTTAAGGTCTATATAATCGCCGCTCGCGAGTTTGATTTCCGTTTTCAATTGTTCATAGAATTTAACTTCTTTATTAATCTGGCTTATTTGCTCTTTAGTATAGCCTGAACCCTCCATATCATTCGCTATATCTGAATACGCTATAAGCAAGTGGCTTACTGATTTATAAAGCTTAACCCTCTTTATTTCATTTTCCTTAAGAGAATATGGATTTTCGACATCGCCGCAAAAGTAATTTATGTAATAAGAGGAATCTTTAGGAGGAGAAACAGGTTCGCATAAAGCCCTGACGGTTTCGAGTGCCCCTTCCAAATCTTTTTTACCTTCAACAAAACGGTCTTTTAAAAGCCCTATCACGTCCTCCTTATCAAATCGTTCAAATGCTCCGGACGTATAATCTATAACCGCTTTTTCCAACTTTTTAAACAAGTCACGGTAATCTACTATATAGCCATATTTTTTGTCTTCGCCGTCCAACCTGTTCACGCGGCAGATAGCCTGGAACAGGCCATGATCCTGCATATTCTTATCTATATAAAGAAAAGTTGCCGGAGGAGCGTCGAAGCCGGTAAGAAGCTTATCCACCACTATTAAAAGTTGCATCTGCCCGGGGGTCTCTATAAATTTCTTTTTTGCTTCCCTTTCAAAATCTTCCGTGCTTTTCCCATTTAACATTTTTTGATAGACAGCATATTCAGGGGTATCTGTAGATAAAGCATTCGGTTCATAAGAGGTTATAACCCCGCACTTCGTAAAGCCTTTGGATTGAAAAATATCATAATACCTGCATGCCTCATAAATGCTACTTGATATAAGCATGGCATTCCCACGCCCGCTTGACAAACGGTCCTTTTTATAAAAATCGTCTAATATGTCGAAAACAATCTTTTCTAACCTAGACCCTGAGGAAAGCAGGCTTTGCATCGTACCCCAGCGCTTCTTAAGTTCTGCCCTGGCAAAATCGGTAAGCCCTTTTGTCCTTTCCTCGAACCATGCATCAATCTTTTCCTGAGAAGTAATTTCCTGTGGAACCCTGCGGGCTTCATAACGTAAATCCAGAACCACCTTGTCGGCCACCGCATCATTATATTTGTATGTATGGATATAAGGACCGAACATTTCAATACTGGTCTTTTTATCAACCTTCAAAAGAGGCGTTCCCGTAAACCCTATAAAAACTGCGTTCGGCAAAAGCCCTTTCATTGCTTCGTGGAGTTTACCTGTATGGGAACGGTGACACTCATCTATAAAAACAAATAAATCGCCCTTTGCGGAAAAGTTTTTGGGTAAATTTGCTTTAATCACGGAATCGTCAATTTCAAAATCTCCTCCGCTCCTAACTCTTCCAAATTTATGAACGAGAGAGCATAGAAGCCATTTGTTTTTTTTATTGAGTTCCTCCAGTAGCTCCTTTGCACTTTTTGTCCTGTAAATATTTTCATTTACTCCTGTAAATACCTTTTCAATCTGCTCGTCCAGTTCCGTGCGGTCGGTAAGAAGAAGAACCCTAGAATCATCTATACTTTCATGTATCCATCTTGCAAGCCAGACCATAGTTAAACTTTTCCCGCTCCCCTGTGTATGCCATATAATTCCTCCCTCATGCCTGTTTGCATAATCCTGTGCGGACTTTACCCCGAAATATTGATTATGCCTGCAAATCTTTTTAATTCCACTGTCAAAGATAATAAAATCATGCATTATTTCCAGAAGTCTTTTTTTATTGCATAGTTGCAATAAAGCCTTGTCTAATACAAGTTCTTCTTCATTCCCTTTTTCTTTCCATGAAAGGTAATAATCTTCAGTAGTTTCTGTAGTCCCGTAACGCAGGCCTTCAGTATCGTTTCCGGCCATAACAAGCTGAATCGTCCTGAAAAACGTGCTGATATACTCTTCCTTCTGGTTGCCTATGTTTTGCCTTATTCCTTCCGAAACCGAAACAATGCTCCGCTTAAGTTCGATTACGCTGATGGCTATCCCATTTACATAAAGCACTATATCTGGTCGCTTTGCACGATTTCCGCTTATAGTAACTTCTTCGGCAATCGAAAAATTATTGTTTTCAGGATTTTCCCAATCTATAAGCCAGACAGTTTGATAATTTTCCCCAAGTTCCTCGCGAACCTTCACCCCATAGCGAAGCAAGTTGTAGATTTCCTTATTAAGCTTGTAAAGGCTCTTAGCGTTAGAAGCATCTGCCGACTTTTTCAGCTCGGATATAGCTTTATCCGCTATAATATCTTTATAACCGGCCTTAATCAGAAACCGCCTTAGATGTTGACGCTCAACATTTGTGTTATCTTCGGGCAGGAAATATTCGTAGCCAAGCCTATTTTGAAATAAACGCACCACACGGCCCTGCGTTTTTATTTCCAACTGCCCGACTTTTGTTGAATTGAAAGAATCCATAGTCTCAAACCAGTCTTATTTTTCCCGTTAATAAGTTTTGCATCATGCCTTGCTTAATATTTTTGTATTTAGAAAGCTCTACTTCAAATTTATCGATTTCGGCATCCATATCGGAGAGGACGGCGGCAATGGCAGATTGCTCAACAGTATTGGGAATGTCAATCTTTAAATTCTGGTATTCGGATATCCAATACCGCTTATGATCCCCAAGTTTAAAATTAATCAACTGCATCTCGCAAAAAACAAATCGTAGATCTGTATATTTATCTACAGGCTTTAATATTTTCATTGCGGAGGATTTAACTTTAAATGGAAAATCCACAAATTGACTCGCTGTCGTAAAATCATCAAAAATTATCACTGGCAGATTTCTAAATATATTATGTTCCTCATTTGTATAACCAAGAATAAAACTCTTGCCCGCGGTCAAAACCGGCACTATATTTCTGATGCTATATTCATTATTTTTGACAATATATTTAGTAGGCTGTTCGTAATATAAAAGTTCCCCCAATCTTTTTACTTCCCACCTGCTGCTAAACCCTGGCAGGCGTTTTTTTCCTGTAAGCAATTCCTGCATAGCACCCTGTTTGATTAATTTTTTCTTTTCGATTATCTTTTCAAGGTTTTCTATGAGGGAATCAATATTGGACAATACACTGCCGATTTTGGTTTGCTCTTTTAATTCTGGAACCGCAAATCTAATATTGGAAAAATTTTGCTTAGATATTATATTTGTAGCAGTAATACCTGCATGTCCAATTAAATATTTTATAGCTTTTTCAAAAACATAATAAAGAAAATCAATATTAAATTTTTTATCAGGGATAATTGCATTTATTTGCTGGTTACAAGCACCTTCCTTTTTTAAAATCGTGTTTTTGCCAATACTCGCAATACAAGTTATAAGTAAGGAATCTAATGGTAATCTCCTAATTTTATTTAAACCATCTTTTGTAATCTCCCTTTCAGTGCAATAAATATCTTTTTTAACAGTAATATCAGTTGGAGTAACCCAGGGAATATCTCCATTCCAATATTCTTTAATTTTTGTTGAAGGAGTACTGCCAGTAATTATGTTTCCAAAGTCAGCAACAGTTTTTAAATTCCAATCCTCAGGAATTACACCTAGTTCTGTCTTCTTATACCCTTTAGGAATTTTTTGGCTTTCCTTCACGATAATTATTCCCAATTAAAACCCATCTTAATTAAATGCCCTTCGACTTTTCTTGCCAATTCTTCAACTTCATTTAAAATCTCCGGTAATGGTTCATCATAACGTTCGGAAAGTTCTTTTATTCGACCAGTTAATTTTTGAGATAAGCTATCGATTTCGTTCGTTACGTGCAATAACAACTCATTCATCCATTTACGCTCAATGACCAGAACTTTAATTTCTTCCTTAGTAATCACCGGATATTTAGCCAATGTTTTCCGCTCAAGGTCTTTTTCGGCATCTTTTATCTGTTTTTTAATCTTGGTTTCACTTTCAAGCAAAGCAAGGTATTGATCAAGAATAGCTAATTCATCGACATCTTCTGGACTGCTCTTAATCTCTTTAATTCTTTTTTGTAAATTGTCTTTTGTAATTTTATCGTTCTCGATAACCTCGGATAGTAACCCGTCTTCCCCGCCGTTTTCTTCCTTAAGCAATTCCATATCTGCCCTTGCTTGTTCAAGTTCATTATTTAATTTTTCAACATTGGAGCTTTCATCTGAAAAATAAGTTTTAACAACAAGAGATACAGGAATTAAACGGCCTTCGAGTCCCTGTAGTCCTTCGATATCTTTCTTGCCACTCTTAACGGTTTTCTGCAAACGAATAACCTCATTCCCTGAGGTCCAACCATCAGCAGTAATAATATGCACATCGTCCTGCATGAATTCATCCCAGTAATTCATTAGATGTTGATATATGTCGTATTTGTCGATTAGGCCAAGATCAGAACAAGCATTGAATATATCGTCCGATAATTTTTGAATAACGGCCCTGGGATGGTCGGATGTTGAAATCTGTCTTAAAAAGATTATGGAATCATTAACCCATTTTGAAAAGGCGCTGATTACTTTATCCCGAAATGCTTTAAACTCGTCATTATTAAGTATTGTGGTTTTTATGTCCTCATTTGAAACCGATAAATCGCTGTATCCCTTTCGACCATTGGCCTTAAAAAGCATACTCTTAAGAGTTGGACATATATTCCAGTATTCTTTTAATGCGTCTATATCCGCATCTGGAATTCCGCCTAAAAGATGGGCCTCTATATCCTGGATATCTTCTTCCTCTGTGGTATCGACATAACGGGGTAAATTAAGGTTATATTCATTTTTTATTATTTCATCATTCTCGACAAAGCGGGAGTATTTAGGTATTTCCATATTACCCCTGAAGGCATCGACTATCTTCCTTATATCCTGTTCGCGCAACCGGTTTTTGTTTCCGTCCTTTACAAATCCTTTCGATGCCTCTATCATAAATATGCCTTTGCGTTTTGCGGATTGGGATTTGTCAAGAATGATGATGCAGGCTGGAATGCCCGTACCGTAAAAAAGATTGGCAGGAAGACCGATAATGCCTTTAATATAACCACGCCCGATAATATTTTTTCGGATTTCCGCTTCAGCGTTCCCTCGGAATAAAACTCCGTGAGGAAGAACTACAGCCCCTGTTCCGGTTGATTTAAGCGATTTTAAAATGTGCAGGAGAAATGCATAGTCTCCATTTTTCCTAGGAGGAATTCCAAAGCCGTCAAACCTTCCATATATATCATGTTCTGGATTAAACCCATTACGCCACGCCTTGTATGAAAAAGGGGGATTAGCAACAACATAGTCAAAGGTTTTAAGAGTGCCTTTTTCAATAAAAAGAGGAGTAGATAAAGTGCTTTGCCCTCTTTTAATGTCCGCAAAAAGTTGGTTATGAAGCCACATATTTATTTTGGCCAATGCGCCCGTAGAATTATCAAGCTCCTGACCATATATGGTAATACCGTTATGGGTTTCATCCGCAACCTTCAGCAACAATGAACCGCTTCCGCAGGTAGGGTCATAGACGGTATTATTTTTATCGGCCTTGCTCGCATCAATGACTTTGGCAATGACACGGGAAACCTCTGCGGGGGTATAAAATTGCCCCTTGGCTTTGCCGGATTCCACGGCAAAGTGTTTCATCAGGTATTCATAAGCATCGCCTAAAAGATCGTCGCCTTCGGCTTTGTTTTTACTAAAATCCAGATCGGGGTTTTCAAAAATAGCTATAAGATTAGAAAGACGGTCCTGCATATCTTTTCCCTTACCAAGTTTGTCTTCGTCGTTAAAATCAACGGCATCAATTACCCCTTCCAAATAATTAGCCTTGGCAAGCTTGCTTAAAACCTTATTGATTCCGTCTCCTATATCGGTTTTACCTTTAAGTTTAACAAGGTCTGCAAAACTTCCTCCCTCAGGAATTCGCACTACCCCATCAGGCTTGACAGAATATTTATCCGAGACATATCTAACAAATAAAAGTACGAGAACATAGTCCTTATATTGCGAGGCATCCATCCCCCCCCTGAGTTCGTCGCAAGCCTGCCAAATTGAGCTATATAGTTGAGATTTTTTTATCGCCATAAAATATATGAAAGTTATAGATATTTATTGATAAAAATTAATTTATAATTGGGGCTACGGGTTCATTTTCTTTTAAAATAATTATTATCTGGTTTAAAACTTCAAAAATCGAAGGGAAGGATTCTTTTATGATAGAAATCAGCTTATTTATAATATTAAAAATATATTCTCTAAACTTAGCCAAAAAGAATGCTATTAATATCCCTGCAATTAATAATATTTTGGCCCAATTAGGAAGGCCTTCAATCCAAGCGGCAATAGATTTTATAAAGCTATAAAGCCCCTTAAATAATTTTACCCCTATAACAACCGAATACATTCCGCCTATCCGCAAAGTTACGCTTATTGTAGCTTTTCTGGAATAATCGCGGGCAGAGGCGCAAAAATCAAAAGATATCGTCTTGCCTCCCATCATATTAATATGACGATCTTTGCTTAAAATACCTTCGGCCGACAATTGCTCAGCTAAAGCTAAAGTCGGTGCATCATCGGGATCCACGCCGTTATTATATTTGTCAGTTATTTCGTTATCGGGCTGTTTTACTCTCAGCATAGATTGATATAATTCCCATTCTTTTCTTATAAGATTAATGGATATACCATGTTTATTAGCAACAACTGCTAATTTCTCATTTACTTCATCAATTACGGTTTTAGTGCAAAACACAATAAAAGTTCCGGCAAGAATACATTCTTGCACCTCTGTTTTAGCAGTGGGATATTTCCTTTTCTTGGTAAGCCATATTAGGTCCCCAATAATATAATTTGTATCTATAACAAGACTGAATTGCGCAATATCTCCTATAAAATCATTTAATGGCTTTACGTTTTTAACTATTTCCCGCAAGTTAAAAAGATTCTCTGGATCTATCGGGCATCTCCTCGTATCCGTTTTTTTATTTGATTTCATATTTTTCAATTTACAATTTCCATTTAAATTTTTTAGTCTTATTTGTCCAAGCGTTAATCATAGGTATGCTTTTTATAGGGATATGAGCAGTGGTTGTTAAATCAAAAATCTTGCCTTCCGAAATTTCATAGGAACCTTCGGTAATATATTTATGTCCAAACTGATTGGCAAGATATATTTTTAATTGAAAAAATTTTTCTTTACTCTCTGAAATTAATTTAGATATATCTTCTTCCGAGTTGGCATTTAACGGTAAATATATCCAATAAAAAGAGTTAAGCGGTATTAACCTTTCTGGTTCAAATTTTTCAACTTTTCCATTTATTTCAAAGGCATGTATATAAAGATTTACCTTGCCTGTATTAACCAGTTTTAAACGGTTAATGACATTTGGAATTGGCTCTATTGACAATGCTATGTATTCTTGTATTTTTTTTAATTTATAATTTATAAGGATTTGTAAAAATCCAAATATTACGGCAAAAAGTCCTATAATACCGGTAATTACTAAATTTGCAAAATTATAAGTATTCTCAGTCATACAATTACTTTAAATATTTTTTAATTTTTATTTCATAAAATTATTGTTAGTTTCGTTCATTCTATAACAAAGAAACTTACTAAAACAAACAAAATGGTCATTTGAAAATACCGCGTTACCCAAGATATTTTCTCGTCTGCTGAAGGCTTTCGTGACCCAAGTCTCTCGTGATTTCCTGTCGTATTTCCCGGTCTATTGCTTTAATTTCCTTTACGGTTAAACCAGTTCCGCCGGATATTTGCCCTTCTTTATTCTTCATGACATCTGTCTTTTAAAATATTATTCTATTTATAAAGCTATTCTTTCTTTAGTTTTAGGAATCCGGATCGACTCTCAGGATTTGAATTAATAGCTTTTCGTATTTGGACATGAAATTAATTTACCTTTAATTATTATATCATATTATAAATATTCATAATTACAAGCATAATAATTCAGCTTTATTTCCCCTTGCCCCACATGTCATTCACGGCCTTCTTTAGCATATCCGCCACTAAGTGGCTATACCGTTTCGTCATCTGCGTCGTACGGTGACCCAGGAGTTCGCCGGTTATATATAATGAAGTGCAGTTCATTACCATCTTGGAGGCAAAGACGTGCCTGGGGTCGTGAATGCGAAGGTCTTTTAACCCGGCGTTCCGGCAGGCGGTATGGAAAGAACGCTTAAAATCGCCAATTTTAGCTTCGTTGTTATTAAAAACATATATGCATATGCATTCCTGACGATTCTCTATCCCTCTTAGAATCGTTTCCAGGGGCTTGCTTATGGGAATATACCTGTCGTACTTCGTCTTGGTTCCCTTTATGGCGATAACCCCGTTTTTTAAATCTACGTCGACCCACTTCAGATTTAACGCTTCCCCTTTCCGGCAGCCGGTATAGATAAGAAAGGAAATAATATCCTTAGTCAGTTTATTTGTGGCGCCGCCTATAAGTTTTTTAATATCTTCGTCCGATAAGGTCTTGAGGCGGAAAAGCTCGTTTAGCTTCGTAAGCCCGGCGCAAGGATTTTTTTGTCTATTGCGCCCCGCTTAATACACCAGTTAAAAAAATGCCTTAACGTCGCTATTTCAAGATTAATCCAGCGGAAATTTATATCCTGTTCGCGTTTTTCGGCGTTTTTAGGCTTTTCGACGAGTTCAAGCCGCCTCTTGGCCTGATAGTTTTGGATGTCTATCGGGGTAATGCTCTTAGCGCTCTTACCAGCAAACCGGCTCAAAATACCGGAAAGCCGTATTTTTATTATCTATGCTGCGGGGCGTATTTGTCAGGCTTTTGATATAATCCTTCCGCAGGTCCCCGAAGGTAATAATTTCATAAGCCTTAAGCAGCATGTCGAACCTTTTCCTTAGCATGTCGGCGTGGATAGTCGAGGCGATTTCCTGCGCCTGGCGTTTATCTTTACATTTTGTGCTGAACTGGTGCCGCTTTTTATCTATTTCGAACTCGACCCAGTATGTTTTGCCGCGGAGATAAACTCTCATTTCCGCCTCCTAAAAATGTAGGGGTTTTTGTAGGGACTTTTGTCCCTTTTGACATATTTTGGCACAAAATGGCCCCTATGCCAAGTAAGGGATATTACCGCCGAAACAGCATATAATATGGACTTTTGAGTGGTGCGCCCAGAGGGATTCGAACCCCCGGCCTGCAGATTCGTAGTCTGACGCTCTATCCAGCTGAGCTATGGGCGCTTTTAGATTTGCGGTATAGCAAAAATAGGGACTAAGGGGCTTGCCGTTAGCATAATTCTTATTATTACTACGCTTTAATAATTGATTTTATATTATTAATTATATATAATAGTTTGGCGTAACGCAAATTAAATAATCATTTTTAGCCGTTTTACATAATCCGCTTTTTACCCGCCCCCGTAGCTCAGTAGGATAGAGCAGAGGTTTCCTAAACCTTTGGTCATCGGTTCGATTCCGGTCGGGGGCACCATGTGCAATAATCAGCGTATATTATATAATCCAAGGGTAATTTTCTATTTTTTTGCCGTATTGCTCTCGATATCCATTAAAACCAATATCAGCTCGGCATACGCCCATATTAATAAAAATATCAATATCGTAATAATAATGCCGCCTAACAAAGAGAAGAAAAACGACGAAAGCGCGGACAGGAAATTAAATTTGCCGGCGCCGAACATCTCCGCCATTTTTCCGGCCTCGTCCGCCCATACGAACGACATAATCAAAGTGCCGATTAAGCCCACGACGAGATATACTAAAGCTATAATCTTCAAAATAAACGCGATAAGCGAAAGCGCCGGATATTTTGAATCGTTGTTCAGCGTGCCTTTAAATTTAAAATAAGATACGTAATTCATAAATTTTTCTCCTCCTAAAATATTTAAAGGTTAGTTTTAATATTATTCATAATATTTCAGAAAACTATCAACCTTTATCCTTTCCGTTTTTATATTGTTAATAGGGCTTTCTTTTTTATAATATCCTATCGTAATGCCTAAAAGGAATTTTTCGCTGTTTCCGAGTTTGAAAGCTTCTCTTAAAATATCGGGATACCTGACTAAATAAGCCTGCGGACAGGCGCCAAGCCCGAGGTCGTGGGCGGCCAAAAGAATATTTTGGACAAACATCCCGCAATCGAGAGTGGACCAGTGCCCTAATTTCTCGTTCATATATATGAAAATTGCGGTTTCCGAACCGAAAAAAAGATAATTATTCAGCGATATTTCCCTTCTTTTTTCTTCGTCGTCCCTTGGAATTCCGAGATATTCATATCTTTGTTTTCCCGTTTCGAAAATATTTTTAGACTGTTCCTCCGGCCAGAACTCCGGAAAAGGGAAATCGGGATTGCCCTGATTGCCCTCCCGCGCCAGCTTATATATTTTTTCTTTGATGAATTCCGATGTTTTCCCCGTCGAAACGGCAACTTTCCAAGGCTGAGAGTTAGCCCACGACGGTGCATGGGAAGAAATTTCTATAAGCTTAATAATTAAATCTTTAGGTACGGGTATGTTTTTAAAATCCCTTTTGGAAGAACGGCCGACAATGCATTCTTTTAACTCCATTTATCCCCTCCCGCTTTATTATTTATATATGTTTTCTTCTGCAGGAAACGCGCCGTTTTTAACTTCATCTCTGTATGCTTTTAATCCGTCTATCAGCAAAGAACGCGAATCCGCAAACTTCTTGACAAATTTAGGAGGCTTTTGGGGCAGCATTCCGACGGCATCGTAAAATACCAGAACCTGCCCGTCGGTAAATCTACCCGCGCCTATACCAATTGTCGGGATATTAATATTATTCTGAACGCTCAGCGCCGCTTCTTCCGGCATCGCTTCCAATACTATCATAAATGCGCCTGCATCTTCCAGTGCTTTAGCGTCATCGACAAGCTTTTCTATCTGCGGCTCTATTTTACCCTGAACCTTATATCCGCCGAGAACGTTAATAAATTGAGGCATAAGGCCTATATGCCCGATTACGGGAATACCGCTCCCGGTAAGCCTTTTAACTGTATCCGCTAAGGCTTTTCCGCCCTCTATTTTAACAGCGTTAACTCCGCTTTCCTTAAGTATTCTGCCGGCATTGGTTAATGCCTGTTCCGAACTGACCTGATAAGACATAAAGGGCATATCGCATGCCGTAAACACGTCTTTTAAGGCATGTTTAACCATTTTTGCATGGTAAATCATTTCTTCCAGCGTAACGCTTATAGTGTTGCCTTTTCCCTGAACGGTCGTCGCGAGAGAATCCCCTACCAGGAC
Source organism: bacterium (assembly GCA_021794335.1). Next base: position 191 of record JAJYQZ010000062.1, on the reverse strand, counting down.
TATATCGATGCCGGCTTCTCCCGCTATGCCCGCCTGAACAAAATCGTAAGCGGTGAGCATCGCTATTTTTTCGCCGTTTAGTTTCATTTTAATAAAATCTTCTATTCCTTTAGGCATAAGCAGATAATTTAGCCGTATTGAACAGGCTAAGTTTAAGTTTTTTTATAATCCGGCTTTGTAGTCCAAAAATT
>JAJYQZ010000057.1 GCA_021794335.1 bacterium | reverse complement strand
GCATATGTCTATCGTTCTTTTTATCGCAAAAATATTTTTTCTTTCGGGGTCGAATACCTTATAATAAGGCACGCCGTTATTTTCCAATAAAAATCTCATTTTTTTGTTTAATGAATGAATAAAAAAGCGCGGCTCATGCCCCTTTTCTATCTGCTTTTTTGCAAGGTAAATAGCGCTGTTTTCAGCCCCGCCCCAGCCTCTTGAGGAAATTATATGAAGGATTTTCATTTTAACCCCCTCGCCGAGAAGTCCCCTTCCGTAAGGTAGGGGATATGCAAAAGCATGTCTTTTGCGGGCGAAAGGGCTCGTTTGACTTCTTTCTTTATTTGCGGTATTATAAAAACAGCTCTTTGACAACTTATATGCGGTTGGCGACGTCTATGGGGGTCGCCGTAAAATAAGTTCCCGAAAATAGTCCGGATGTATTTTGTTGGCATTTTGCGCATTATAAGCGACAAAAAGCTATGCGCCATATGGAAACCGGACACAAAGAAACGAAAATGCCATGTAGTAGAGCGAGAACCGCTCGAACTGAAGCTTGGGGAGACAAGCTCTATGGATGACCGAGTAAGTATATTCATATATTTGCTCCTAAAAAGTATCTTACCTAAGAACCAAGAAGCACCGTCCGTAAGGGCGGAGCAGTTCACATATCTATCTTTTCTATATTAATAGTACCTAATAGTTTATCCGCTAATTCCATTGTAAAAAGCTCCGTTCCGGGCATTTGAACTGTTGCGGATCCGCAGGCAATCCCAAGCTTTAAAGCTTCTGCCGAACTTCCCCCTTTTACAATCACGCTTAAAATCGCTCCAACCATCGAATCGCCCGCCCCGACTCTCGAAACTACGGAAACAGCGGGAGCCGCCGCGTAAAAAACTCCTTCATTCGATGCGACTATAGCTCCTTTGTAGCCGAGGGATACAAATACATATTCGATACCAAAATTATGAAGGTCTAAAGCTACGGAAGCAATTTCAAAATTTGAAGTTAATTTTCTTTTTACCAATCTTTCAAGCTCATGTATATTAGGCTTAATTATGAAAGGTTTCGACTTGACGGCGTTGCTTAACAATGCCCCGTCGGCATCGACAAGGCATTTTATGCCGGCGTTTTTCAGGCGGGTGCATAATATATAATATATATTGTAAGTGATATTTAACGGCGACGATCCCGTAAGCACGGCAAGACCGTCCTTGGAGTATATATAAAGGTCCTCTTCCAGCCTGTCGAGAACCGAAAAATCCATAACTGGACCCATGCCGTTTATTTCGTATTGAGAAATAGGTTCGATTTGCTGAATCACGCAGTTTATCCTCGTCTCTCCCTTTTCCCATATAAAATGGGGATCGTCTAACTCCTCCGTAAGAATGTTCGAAATCAGCTTGCCGATTTCTCCCGCCAAAACGCAGCATGTGGAAGCTTTTATTTTAAGCCTTTTAAGCGCCCGCGCAACATTTATTCCGTTTCCGCCCGGATCAAACCTCGTTTCAAACGAATGGACCTTTTCGTCATCGACTAACTTTTGAATTTTATACGATACATCTAAGGCAGGATTAAGCGATAAAACCGCAATGTTATCCAAAAAGCATCTCCTTATAATATAATAAATACAATTATGCAGGGCATGCAGGTAATTTAATTTATAACTTATTTATTTTATTAAGTAATTTCAATTTCACAAAATCTTATGTGTCCGAAATTGTATTTTTAGAATTATTTTTGTTAGCTTGTTAGACTCTGTGAATTTTATTATCTGGTATTAATTATATCAGAGTTTTTGGATTGATTGTGATTTTTTTGGTTCTTGGATTTTCCTGATAAATAACAAAAAAACGAAAGCGGGTAATAAAAAATAATGTATCCTTAAAGAGGGAGTATAACAAGTTCTATTTCTTGTAAATGTTTCTTCTATGGCCGACTGCCTGAATTACAAGAGATTCGTCTTCAATTGTATATATAACTCTATAGTCGCCTATTCTGAACTTATAGACCCCCGATAGGTCTCCGGAAAGGGGTAGGGGAATTATATTGTCGAAGTGTTCCGAGAACCACGATATTTTATTTAGTATGCGCTTTGCGACAGGCTTATCGAGCCTGCCGAGGTCTTCCAATGCGTTCTCCGTCCATTCGGTATTATGCAAACCTTTTCAGCGCCTCCGCGTGGGATATTTTTTTGGAAGGATTTTTTAATCTACGTTCCAGTTCGGCCTTAAATTCCTCATCAAGATGCAAACCGGAATCAGGGTCGCCAAGCAGTTCCACAACCTTTTCCTCTATTATCTGGTTAAGGTCGTCAATCGTAATATTATTAATTTTATCAATATTCTTCATAACAGTCGTCTTTCTTTTCAATACCGCCTAAAAGCTGTTTTAACTGGTCGGGACGACAGGATTTGAACCTGCGACCCCCTGCACCCCATGCAGGTGCGCTACCGAACTGCGCCACGTCCCGATATAAAAGAAAAGTTATATTAATTATATGATTGATGTCCCTACCCGCGTTATATATTAATAGTCATTCCCGCGTACGCGGGAAACGAAGTACAGCGAAACTCATCCAGCATAATTAAATTATACACCTTGGCAAAAAATTGTCAAGATTCGAGAGCGGCAAAGCTCTGGGATCGGCGGTCATTAACGCAGATTCCAGCTCGCCGTATATATAATCGGGGTCGTCTTTGAAGTCGATTTTTAGTAGGGTTCCGCCGTTTTTAACGTTTTTGCCCAAGATTTTAAAAACTTTATTTTTAAATATCCGAAACATAATGTAGTAAGATGTATTAAGCAAAAATTATATCATAATTCGAGCGGTTTCGGATAGAATAATTAATTTTAGCTTTTATTATGTCGTCCGTTCGAGCGTCGCCGTTCCCGCGCTTGCAATAATGTGGAAGTCCGACGCGTCAAGCCCCGTAATTTTTTATTATGTAAACTGCTATACAATCTTGATTAATTTTATAAATTAGCATATAGTATAAACATGTTTATTTTTTTGAATATCTAATCTTATAATTTATGTTATTAAATGACTTTGAGTTCACCTCGCATGCCGTTGATGTCATTAGAGAACGCGAAATATCGGAAAGTTGGATTTCAGACGCTTTAAATAATCCCGATTGGAACATCGTTAAAGAGGACGGAAATTTGCATTATTTTAAAAATATTA
>JAJYQZ010000195.1 GCA_021794335.1 bacterium | reverse complement strand
GCAATTGCTATTTTTTCCGCAGCAAAAAGTTCATTTATGAGCAATTCAAGTCTTGCGAATATGTTCGAAAATATTTTTTTCTTATCGGCTTTTTCGTTTTCTAAAAGCTCAAGCGCTATCTTTCCTTTGGTTATAGGAGTTTTAAGTTCATGGGCGATATTTCTTATAAACCATACTCTGGCGTTTAAATTTCTTTTAATATTATTAACGGCATCTTTAAGTTCTCTTGCTATATATCCAATTTCGTCTTTCCTTTTTACATATTCCTCTAAATCGATATTCATATTCCCCTTTTTAAATTCTTCCATTTTTTCCCTGAACTTACTCAGCGGCAGTATCGACCGGTATATGCCGATATATAAGAAAACAAGTATAAGATTTAGCCCTGCCCAGACAAAAAGCAAAATTCTCTGCGGATTGGCGCTTTCGTTTCTTTTCACTAAAATATTTCCGCTTTTTGACTGCAAATATAAGTATTCGCCTCCGTTAAACTTCAATAATTCTATATAGTATCTTAGCTTCGGCATTCTTTTCTTAAAGACTACCGTGCCTGTTTTTAAAATTACATCCTCGGTTTTCCGGCTTTTTACCGGAATGATGCTGTTTGATTTATTTTCCCGTATTGCGCCCGTCTTTGCCAGAAACACCGTCTGCCTTATAAAATGAAACATTTCCGTGCGGTTGATTGCCCTGCGCACTAAAATAAAAAATGACAGCAGTATCGTAAAGATTATAATAAAAACGATATTTATTTTAAATAAAACCGAATGCCTATTCATCGAATTTATATCCGAAGCCTCTGATAGATTTTATATATTTTGGATTTTTGGGGTCGTCGGAAATTTTTTTTCTTAGCCTTCCGATTATTACATCGACGCTTCTGTCTATGCTTTCCAGATTCATCGTTTTTGAATTTTCAAGGATATAATCTCTCGATACAACCCTTCCCTTATTTTTAAACAGCATAGTAAACAGCTCGTATTCGGCAGATGTCAGGTCTAAAACAACCCCTTCTTTTTTTACGGTCATAGCCGATTCATCGACATCAAAAACTTTAGCGATAATTTCCGCCGATTTTTTATCGTTCCTTCTAATAACGGACCTTATCCTTGCTACAAGCTCCCGCGGATTATAAGGCTTTGCCACATAATCGTCGGCGCCGAGTTCAAGCCCTGAAACTATATCGGTGTCGTCATTTCTTGCCGAAGATATTATTATCGGCATATCGGATGCCGTCGAAACAATTTTGCAGACTTCCAATCCGTCCATATCAGGCAGAGTAAGGTCTAAGATTAAAATATCGAAATAGTATTTTTTAAGCGCTTCTATCCCGGTTGCCGCATCCTTAAAATTAACAATTTCCATATTGAATTTAAGAAGATATTCTTTAAGCAGGGAGGCTATTTCTTCATCGTCTTCTATCATTATTATTTTTATCATGAGCATAAAAATTATTTAATTTAAAAATGTCTTCTTATAAAAGACGCCGCGTAGTCACCCCGCGGCGTCTTAATCCTAACTGCAAACAGTTTTAAAATCCTCAGTGCAGACTGTTATAATAGTATAGAAAACTGCCTTGTTTCTATCTGCCGTTATTCCATCTCCAGTCGCCTTTTTTGATATTTAAGATTATAAGAAACTCTTTTCTTTGTTTAGGCGTCAATATATTATAAAAATTTTCCATTCTTGACGCTCTCATTTTAAGCATTAATTTCATGTTTCCTAAGGCGGTGGATTCAAAAACGGCTTTATTAAAAGAACCGTTTTTTATAGCCTCAATCATCGGAGATTTCATCATTTTTCTTCCTTTCATCATCTTTTTAAAATTTATACGGTTTAATTTCCGCAGTTTTCTCATCTGAAATTTAGAAAGATGCAATTCTTTAGCCAGCCTAAAAAATTTCCCCGATTTCATATGCATGCAATTATGCATTTGTTTGCGCATTCCGTTAAAGCCGTAAGATGTACGGCTAAACGCCAGAAAAGATAATATTAATGCTAAAAATACAAAAAGCATGACGTGCTTTTGGTGAGGCCTAAGTCCCTTAATAAACGCTTTCATGATTGTCTCCTTAATAATTTTAATTTTAATAAACTCATCCGGAATATTTTATCCTGACTTGTATTATTTTATTATATACATGTTTTTTAAATAAATTATAAACTAAATATTAAAAATTTAAAAAATTATCTGCCGCAAACGCCTCATCGCGGAGACAGCCGTTCATGCCGTATTTATATATTGTTTGCAAACTGAGATTTCAAAAGTTATACGAAATGGGGACCGGGCTTTTAAATTATTTGTATTTCTGTTATATTATTAATAACATATATAATTATTTTTCACCGTGTTAAAATATTATTTTGGATGTTTAAGACTTTAAAGGAAGATATAAATTCGGTTTACGAAAGAGACCCTGCGGCAAGAAACGCTCTGGAAGTTATTACATGCTACCCGGGCCTGCACGCCGTTTATATACATAAGATTTCCCGTTTTCTATGGGAACATAAGTGCAAGCTCTTTGCGAGGCTCGTTTCGCAGGCCGGCAGGTTTTTGACCGGGATTGAAATTCATCCCGGAGCAAAAATCGGAAGAAGGTTTTTTATAGACCACGGCATGGGGGTCGTGATAGGCGAAACCGCCGAAATAGGCGACGACGTTACTATTTATCACGGAGTTACCCTTGGCGGAACAAGCTGGAAAAAAGAAAAAAGGCATCCTACTATAGGAGACAGGGTTATAATAGGAACCGGAGCAAAAATACTCGGGCCTTTGACGATAGAACACGATTCTAAAATAGGTGCAAATTCCGTAGTGGTAAATGCCGTTCCTGCACATTCAACCGTAGTCGGAATACCCGCAAAATCCGCAAAAAGGGACGAGTCCGAGGTTCACGACAATATAGATCTTGAGCATAACAGGCTATTCGACCCGGCTTTTTATGAAATTTCCCTTTTAAAATCGAAAATATCGGAACTTGAGAATAGAATTAGGGAAATCGAATCCAGTCAAAATAAGAAATAAATTATAAAACTCAATTAAAATATGAAACTTTCTTCTAAAGGACAATACGCCGTAAGGGCGTTAATAGATTTATCATATAATTCGGACGATAACTCCGTCCCTATAAGTTTAAAAGATATTGCGGCGAGAGAATCTATATCCCTGCACT
>JAJYQZ010000231.1 GCA_021794335.1 bacterium | reverse complement strand
TGAAAGATAAAGATATAACATTCGAAGAAAAGCTTGAGTTTATCGATATAGGCGGCGTCTCTTTAATAAGGGCGGCGGCAAAGAACTTCAGGCATGTTTCGGTAGCGACAAGCCCTGCTTACTACCCAGATATAATAGAATTTCTTAAAAACAAACAGGAAATACCGCAAGAAATCAAAAAGGTGTTTGCATATGAGGCTTTTAAACTTACGGCAGAGTATGACAGTGAAATTTCCAATTTTTTGGGTTCAAAAAAAGAAAAAAAGGATGTAGTTTTTAAAGGAGAGTTGAATCTGAATCTTAAAAAATTATCGCCTTTAAGATACGGTGAAAATCCCCACCAAAAAGCCGCATTTTACGAGGCGGAATTTGAAGAAGACTTTAAGGGAATTGCGGCAAACGAACAAAAGAGGGACGATTACCCCGCTTTCAAAAAGATCTCGGGAAAAGATATTTCATATAATAACCTCTTAGATATAGATTCAACCTTCAATATAATAAGAGATTTTTATGCGGCGGACGATTGGTTCTCCGTAATCGTAAAACATACCAACCCTTGCGGAGCCGCATTAAGTAAAACATCTTTAAAAGATGCATTCCTTAAGGCAAGAAAGACCGACGAGATTTCATCTTACGGAGGGATAATAGGTTTTAATAAGAAGGTGGATAAAGAAACCGCCCTCGAAATTAAGCCGTTTTTTGTTGAAATTATTTTAGCCCCGAGTTATAGCGGGGATGCCCTAGAAATTTTAAAAACCAAGAAAAATACGATAATCGTCGAGTATTTTACCGATTATATTCTTAAAAGAGATAAATTTTCTTTACGGAGCGCTTCGGGCGGGGTTCTTGTTCAGGAAAAAGACGATGCGCCGGAAAATACGCTTTCTTTTAAAACGGTTACGGATAAAAAGGCGGATGATTATTTATTAAACGACCTGATTTTTGCATGGAAGATTGCGAAGCATGTCAAATCCAATGCCATAGTCTATGCGAAAGATTGCGCTACCGTAGGAATCGGAGCGGGACAGATGTCGAGAATAGACAGCGCTAAATTTGCTTATCAAAAAATGAATGATTCTTACGGGGATGTCAGGGGTTTCGTTATGGCTTCGGACGGATTTTTTCCATTTAAGGATTCCGTGGAATATGCGGGTAAGATAGGAGTTATCGGGATAATAGAACCGGGGGGGTCAATCAGAGACGACGAGGTTATCGGCGAGGCGGATAAATTAAATATCCCGATGATATTTACAAACATAAGGCATTTTAAACACTGATTTTATCCCTAGAATTGCGATAGAAATTTTAAATTTTAGGACAAACTGCAAAATCCTCCCCTTTTTAAAGGGAAGATGAAAGCAGACCATATGTATTAGATTTTTACTTATTTTTTGCTTGAAGAATATATGTTATACTATATCCGAAGACGTAATTAAAAAATATATTGAATCTCAAAATAAATATGATTAGACAATATACATACAAATTCAGACTCTACCCTAATAAAGAACAGGCGGCCTTTCTTGATGAGCAGATGGGATACAGCAGGTTCGTCTATAATTTCTTTCTGGAAAGAGCTATTAGTTTATACAAAATTCATAATATTAAGTTTAATTATTATGAATCTAAAAAAATAATTCCACTATTAAAAAAAGGCTTTCCGTTTCTTAAAGGTTGCAACTCTCAATCCTTACAGGCGGACTTAAAGAACTTAGACGCCGCCTTTCGTAATTACTTTGAGCATAGGTCTAAGTTTCCCAATTTCAAAAAAAAGCTCAGTTCTAATTCTATATCGATTCCGCAACACTTTAGTGTAACGGATAGGATTCTGTCAATCCCCAAACTAAAATCCGGCATTAAAGTTAAATTTCACAGAAGGGTAAGCGAAACCGTTAAGTCCGTCACTATAACGAGGACTCCGGCGGGCAGGCATTACGTCAATATGCTGGTAGAAAAAACATTTGCGCCGTTACCCGGAACAAACAAGGTATCTGGTATAGATGTGGGCATTAAGTCTTTTGCGGCAATCACTTCCGGCGCTGACGCCGGTAATTCCGTAACCGTTAAGGTTGACAATCCCAAATACTTACTGAAATCTCAGGATAAACTTAAAAAGCTCAGCCGGCAGTTTGCCAAAAAAATGAAAGGCTCAAAAAATAAAGTTAAATTCAGAAAAAGATTGTCCGCGTTGCATGAAAAAGTAAGTAATCAGCGTAAAGACTTTCAACACAAGTTGTCTTTAAAGACGGTAAACGATAGCCAAGTTATCGTCCTTGAAGACCTAAATATCAAGGGAATGGTTAAGAACAGGCATTTGTCCAAGTCTATTCAAGACGCATCATGGGGCATGTTTGCGGGTCTCCTTGCATATAAAGCGGAAAGGCATGGGCGGGAGATTCTAAGGGTCAATCGGTTCTACCCCTCGTCGAAGACTTGCCCTATCTGTGGGTATATCAAGCAGGATTTGAAATTGTCTGACCGCAAATGGACTTGCCCCGACTGCGGAACCAAACACGACAGGGACGAAGCCGCATCCCTTAACCTTTTCCTTGAAGGGCTCAAAAAGGTAGGGCGGATACGGAGTCGGACGATTACAAAGCCAATGGCTTTGTGTCCGATGAAGTGGCCCGAACCGGCTCACTGCGAGCCGACGCCTGCGGAGTATGCTCCGGCGGGTATCCAAAGTACCGGATACAGCCGCCATACGTTGAAACAGGAAGCCCTTCTATTTATAGGCGGGTAGTTCACTTAAAGGAAAGGCAAAAATATATCTATGAAAATTCTTATTATAGGTTCAGGCGGAAGGGAAAGCGCCATAATTCATGCCGTTAGAAATTCAAGGATTGATACCGAAGTGTATTGCGCCCCCGGCAACGGCGGCACCTTAGATAATGCCGAAAATATAATGATAAAGCAGGATGACATAGGCGGTCTTGTTAATTTTGCAAAAAATAACAAAATAGATTTAACGATAGTAGGTCCTGAAATACCCCTATCTCTGGGGATAGTTGATGAATTTACGGCAAACGGGCTGAAGATATTCGGCCCTAATAAAAAAGCATCCCTTTTGGAATCCTCTAAGGAATACGCCAAAGATTTCCTTAAAAGAAATTCCATAAAAACAGCGGATTACCGGTCATTTACGGATTTTACCGGCGCATCAAACTTTGTCCTGA
>JAJYQZ010000152.1 GCA_021794335.1 bacterium | reverse complement strand
AAGATACCGTCAACGGTCTTACTCATCCAAAATATATTCGATTTTTTCTGCCTGTAAATTCCCATTTTATTCACCTCCTAAAAGGAATTTACGGCTTACTTTCAGACTTAATTTTATCATGGCTGTTATCAAAAATCCAAGCGTAAATTTTTGAACGGTCGAAACGGAGATTGCGGCCAATTTTAACAAATGGGATTTCCCTGCGGTAAACCATATTGTAGATTGATATTTCCGCCATATTGAGCATTTCCGCCACATCTTTTACTTTTAGCAGGACATGTTTTTCCATTTCCGTTAACCGTTAAAATCTCCCTGTATATCTTATAGCAAAATTTATCGGGGTTGCTGAAAAAATATTTCAAAAAAAAGCCTATTTTATTATGTATTAAGGTCGAGGCGTGCGCGACGCCCCGACCTTAATTAAAACGCTATTTTCCTATGTATGTTTGGCTTATCGTCTCTCGGTTATGCCCGAGTTCGTGGGCTATGATACCGGCGGCCCGGATATAATCATTTTGCCGCTCGGGGGTCATTTCGGCGTATTTAAGGCCGCCTGCAGCGGGGGCGAGCATTCCGGTAATTTCACGATATCTTTCTTGGGCATAAGCGTGCCTTAATCCGTGCATATGGACGTTTTTATCCTCCGCCTTTAATTGTTTGACGGCGTAATCAATTCTACTTCTGAACTGCTCGACCCTGCCTTTTATCTCGACGCCGAGAACGGTGCGGGCGACCTCTCTTAACGCTTTCCCGCCATCCCTCATCGTAAATTCCCGCGGGCGGCCGTTCTTGCACCATTTCCCCTTAAGAACCAGTTTTCCGTCCTTTTCAACGCTATGCCCTTTAGATAGCTGGTAAACCGTTTTCGCCGCTTCCTCTTTGCGCAAGCCGTACGAGGCGGTAAGCTGGATCGCCGCCTTGACGGTTACGTCTTTAACTTCTAGCAAGGAGGCTCCAGGAATACGGCAGGACTTATCTATGTTTGCCTTGTTCAGCACGTCCCTACCTTCACGGATACCCAATTTGACGTTACTGATAGAGGCAGCTTCCTTATTCCCGGCGGCATTAAGGATAGACCGTAGGGAAGACATTTTGTCCTGCATGGTTCCTACAGTATAACCCGCATTTTTCCAATTCTCTACGACCGCCTTTATCTGTTCCTTTGTGATTTTGCCCGCGGCGCCGTTCTTTGAAACCCCGGCGGCGGTTAAATCCCTTGCCAATCGTGGGGCTTCGGCTCTAATATTATACTTGGTTTTTTCAGATAATTGCTTCATTTCATCGTTCAGTCTTGTTGTAACCTGTGACGCCCAAAATGTGAAATTCTTTTCGATTCCTGTCATTTTAATTTCCTCCTGTTTAAAATGTTAAATTATAATAACTTACTAATTAGACATCACGCTTTATGCGCGATGCGCGGGGGTTAATGGGGCGTAGCGCACGCCCCCTACCTGCGCCGAAAGCGCATCTCTCCCGTGTTTTTAATTCCATAAATTCGAAAATGTTTTTGTTTGGTAGCGGGAACATTTTAACCCATAACCTATATACCGCTTTGGGGCCGGACGTTGCGCGTCAAGACGGACGAATCCGCGCAATACCCCTGTTGGTTAAAAGCCGGGGAACGCTTAAAAAGTGGCAGGATAGAAATAGACAATTTTCAGGCTAAAAATTGCCGTCAGTTTTGGAAATGATTACAACAACGTTGTTGTTGTAATTTGATTCTATATGCTGTTCCGGGCATTCCTAATTAGACCGCCTCAGTATATAATTTTTAATCTTCGATTAAAAATTCTTATACTTAGGCGGACGCGCAGAGAAGATTTGTAATTAGTTAACGCCCTGAATACGGATTGGTGGCAAAAATGCTTGCTTCGCTTGTTTATGTCTTTATCCCGGCAAGCGGGATAAAGACAATCACTTCGCTACGGCGCATTTTGCTTTAATTGGGAATGTTTCAAGTGGCGTTTTTTTCGCCACTTGAAGAGCCGACGCAGGTGATTCATTGTCGGCAACGGCAAAATTACAAACAGCTTTTTTCAATGGCACTAAAATTAGGGCGGCTGTATGATATTTTGCGTTTAAAGTTTTTTAGAGAAAATGAGAGGAACCATTCCGACTAGGCAATATATCCACAAGGTGATATATTGCCGACACGGGCGATATTCCCTCTATTTTCTCTTTTTAATTTGATTTGAAAAGTTAGCGACGAAGGTAAAGCTGTCGCAGGAATGTAGTGCGGGTAAAACGGGATATTGAATGTGTCAAAGATAACCGAGCCATCGGTGCATATCTTTGCAGTGATTAATATCCAAAATTATCAGACTTTAAATTTTTATGCCGTTGCTGAAAGGGCGACATAACGCTTATGACTTGTCAAGGGCTCCACTGAAAGAGCAGGTCATAGAGTAAAGACAGTAATTATATTTTAATTTTATAAAACAAAAAAAAGAATGTCAAGAAAAATGTTTTGTTTTATTAAATTATTTTTTTAAATATAAATATAAGTGGTATAATATATAGTCAGAACCTAATATCTGCCCTCATCGGCAAGGCAAGTGTATTTGGCATACTGCATTTTTTAAATCGTTTAGGTTTAAATTTATTTTGCAAAATAATTAAAATAAATTATAATTAAATCAGGAGTATATTTATATATGCCTGAAGTCATCATATTACCAGAAGCTATAACAAAAAACTCAAGCAAGGAAGATGTGTGAAATATAAACTTTAAACAGTCTTGAAGGCACATTCTTTTCACATTAAGGTTTATAAAATAAATGCAAGGTGATGAATTTTCTTGACTGGTCATTATAAGAAGTATTATGATAAATTTATAAAATAAAGACCGGAGATGCTTAATAAGAATATAAAAACAATAAATAGGTGATAAAACTATTAAAGTTATGAAATTAAGTTCTGCTGAACTTCGTTTTCCTGAAGACTTTACAAATAAAATAGTTTGCGGAGATGCCGTAAATATTATAAAGCAAATCCCCGACAGCTCCGTTGATTTAGTTATTACCTCGCCACCCTATAATTTAAAAAACTCCACCGGTAACGGAATGAAAGACGGCCGCGGAGGCAAATGGGCGAATGCCGCCCTTCAGAAAGGCTATTCCCACCACAATGATTGTATGCCTCATGACAAATACGTAAAATGGCAAAGGGATTGCCTTAAAGAAATGTTTAGGATAATTCCGGATTCAGGGGCTATTTTCTACAATCATAAATGGCGCGTTCAGGCAGGACTCTTACAGGATAGACAGGACATAGTTTCAGGTTTTCCCGTAAGGCAAATTATTATATGGAAAAGAAAAGGAGGATTAAATTTTAATCCAGGTTATTTTTTACCAACCTACGAGGTTATCTACCTTATTGCGAAACCGAAGTTTAAACTCGCCTGCAAAGCTAACAGTTACGGTGATGTTTGGGAATTTACGCAAGAGATGAAAAACGACCACCCTGCCGCATTTCCCGTTAGCCTTATTGATAGGATTATATCTTCAACCGATGCCAAAATCGTTTTAGACCCGTTTATGGGTTCCGGAACAACTGCTATTTCAGCAATTAATTTTAACAGGGACTATATAGGCATTGAATTATCTCCCGAATATTGCGGTATGGCGGAAGAACGGATTAAAAAACATTTATCCCAAGGCAAGCTCTTTTCTGCAGTATGAAAAAACCTATAATATATACAAAACAAACTTTAATAGATAAATTAAAAGAAATTTACGCTATAGGCTGGATTCCAAACGCCCGCAAAGGAAACCACGGCGGAATAGGAAATACCTTGGAAGATCTGCTCAGTATCAAAGAAAATAATTTGCCGATTCCCAATGCCGCAGAATGGGAACTTAAATCGCAACGCATTAACTCCACATCTCTTACCACTTTATTCCATACGGAGCCATCCCCGAGAGCTATTCGTTTCGTTCCGCAAGTCTTTTTGCAAAAATACGGTTGGCCGCATAAAGAAGCGGGTAAGCTTTATCCTAAAAATGAAATGAGTTTCCGACAGACCATACATGGGTTGTCGAGGAGCGACCGTGGTTTTATGGTAGTTATAGACAGGAAAGAAAGAAAAGTTTTAATTTCTTTTGACGCCAAAGCCGTTGATATAAGGCATGCCGATTGGCTTAAGACGGTTAAGGAAAATATAGGACTTGGGGAATTAGATCCGCAACCATATTGGGGCTTTGATGATTTAGAACATAAAGCAGGAACAAAACTTTTAAATTGTTTTTATGTTCAGGCGGAAGTTAAAAAGGAGAAAACTAAAGAGTTTTATAAATATTCGAAAGTTATGATGTTGCAGAAGTTTAATTTCAAGAGTTTTTTAAAAGCAATCGAAGACGGAAAAATATTGGTAGATTTCGATGCCCGCACAGGACACAATCATGGAACGAAATTTAGGATGAGGCAGAACACGCTTCCTTTGCTTTATGAAAAAGCTAAAGTGATTATATAGATTTTTGTTGTACAAAACAATAAATATGCCAGTATGGAATTTGAATAATATTTATTTACTGGATTTTAGGATATGAACAAACAGCAATTAATAATAAAAATAAATTATTATATCGGCATTATACTTTTTTATTTAAGATTTTATAAAAAAGCTAATGAAAATTTTTCTAAATTTTTAAAAATAAATAATAAAAATTCAGAAGCATACAATTTTAGAGGTATGACTTTTGCTGCTTTAGGTCTAGAGCATTCCCTTGAAGCTATTAATGATTATATAATTGAACTGAAATTGACGAATAAGGGAATCTATCCTGATTATCCAAGATGTGCTTATATGTATATGCGAAGAGGACAAGGTTGCTATGAGTTAAAAAAATATGAGGATGCCATTAGCGATTTTACGGAAGTTATAAAATTAGATTTAGAATCAAAACATGGCGACGCAACGGTCTATAATTTTAGAGGAATGGCTTATGGTTGACATCGCCTCGTCCACATTCTAAGACCCCGTTTCCACCAATAAATACAAAGACGGGATTAAAGAAAAAGAATGAAAAATGGAAGAATTAGAGAAAACACTCGACAGAACCGGTTATGATATTTTTATTTGCGCTTACAAAAGCACGCCTTTTGTAATGGGGACTGGCTGTAAAAAAAGTCGATATAAAGAATAAAATAAATCAGATACCTTTTCTTAGTCGCTTCCATGCAGGGGTAGAGTCAAAATTTATTCGGGACGCCGCAGGACACATGTCAGAAAAAATGTCGGAAAGGTATAAGCATTTGAGCCCTAATGCTCTCAGGGCTAAGCTGGATGAAGCGTTTGGCGAAGATGAACCGGAAGAATAAAAAAACAAGAAATCCATCAGACCTACAAATTCAAGCCTTAAAAAGGTGTCATAGAGATTATGGGAATAATGATATTAAACTCGGTATCGGCAAGTGTATCGTTATATTTACTTGCTCTGGACTTATTTTATTAATATCGAATGTTGTTGTCACATGTCCAGATTCTATTCCAAATAAATTAGTATATAAAGTGATATTTAAAAATCTCTTCTTAAAATCAACAAAATTAGCAGACCCTCTAAGTTTGTCGCTTTCTTTCAAAAATTCTTTAAGCATAGGGCAATAAATTAAGTTATGAATCGAACAATTTTCTAATTCTAAATTTAAAATATTTTGAACATCTATATAATTCTTTTCCTTGAAATCTTTTAGGGCTCTCGAAACAATTTTACCGTTTGCTTTATAAATGGCCATCCAATAAACTGTTTCACGCAAGGTATAAATATATCTTATATATTTAGGGAAGTCCTTGTTATGAGCAATTTTTCCTGTTAAAATTGCAGCATTAATATAATTAGGAGGATTTCCTATAAAATTAGTTTTTCCAGTCTCATTTAGATAAACTAAATGTGCATCTTTGTAAGTAGAATAGTTCAGCGCAATAAAAGCAATTACAGCAACAAACAATTGAATAATTAAAAAGGATACATAACTCAATACGATTGCCCACTTTATTTTATTTTTATTGATAATAAACTTAAGACCAATGTAAATTAAATATAACCACCACAATAATAGAGCGAATCGTATTAACGGATACGGCAAAAATTCAAGAATGATTTTTACACCATTGACATGAATTCCCGAAAATATATTTGACAAAACATTAATTCCAATAGAAGAATAAGATTTATTGAGAGCGTGTTCTATTAAAATAAAAGGGATATAAACAACGGTGCTATAACAAAAAATAGGAAAATAAATCGAAATAAAATTTTTAGTGCCATTAATTATTTTTAGAAATAATCCGAGTAAGAATGAAAATATTAATATTCCGATTGTAAATCTGAGAAGCAATAAAAGGAAAGTAGATAAGCCATAAAAGAATGGAATCTGCAATGCTTCCTTTGGTATTTTAAAAGGGAAATGAGGAAATTTGTAACCGATAATCTTCCCGATGAAATACAGTAGCAATATATTAATAAATAAAAATTCTTTGGGCCCCATTAAATCTAATGCAGAAAGGTTTTTGAAGGTTCGCCTAGGGTGAAATAATAAGACAAAAAAAGTCTTAAAATAATTAATAATATACGCCGGCAAATCATAAATAAAAAACTTCATCCAGTCAGTAAATTTCTCACTCATATCAAAATCATACTCAAAAATAAAAATTATGATTCATCTTTAGATGGAACCAACCTTATAGGAAACGCTTAGATATTCCGTGTCAGGGTAGTGTTCAAAATTCTGTGTCAGCCAGTAAGTTTTAATGCTTAAATTTTATTAAAGTATAATATAAAAATATTTACAATAGTTTTTTTATAAATAAAAGATTTGACTGCCGCCGTAAAAGTTGTCGATAAGAATTTGATAGGTTTATCAAAGCGTAAGTATCAGGCTGACACGGAATTTTAAACGGTCTCAGTAGGGAATAAAATAAATCAAATAACTTTTCTTATAATGTTTTGACTTTTAAAAACCTACATAGCGGCTATTCTGAAGCCGCCTATGCCTTAAAATAAGTCTATATATTTAATCTCCATAATTTCTCAAACTTTCTTAATTTTCATTCTATATACGATTTTATAAGTCAATAAAACAAGCGATTATTTCATTATCTTCTTATTAAGAATATCATGAAAGATTCTTTCGATTTTACTTTCGGTATTATTTTCTTCTACAGATTTGTAGTGTCTAAAATTTTTTATTACTTCTTTTAAATGTTTAAGGCGACCATCAGACCTAAGAGAATCGTCTCTGAGATCATAATCTGTCGATTCCCAGCGGAAATCATGCCATATTTTAAAAATTTTATCATCATAATAGGTTAAGAAATCTAAACTTGCTTTTATATGCGTACGGCCTTCATTGGAAGAATCATTCCAAAGAAATTTTGTTCCGTATTTTAAATTTGCGGCAATTTTTAATCTTTCCTGCGTATATTTAACCTTATTTTTAATTGAAATATTAATCGTATTAATTTTTTTCTTTAACATTGGAATTAAATACCATTTAAATTCATCATAAATAGAGTAATCAATGGGGTTTGTAAATGGCTGAAACATATGCTGTATTTGGATATAAAAATTTTCGTCTTCTTTATTTAATTCAATGGGTAATTCTTTATTTATTAAGATCCTACAACCTTTTGGCGTTCCTTCGAGTTTTACAGCATTTGAAACGGCTTCTCCCAGAATAAATTTACCGAGCGAGTGTTTAAGATTATTACTTACTTTGGGTTCTATAATTTCTCCGTAGGACAACCCTCCCCTGCATAATAAGCCTTTATAATTTGCTCTTGTCATAAAATTATTAGCAAATATAACCACATCGGATATATTTTTAGACCATGCGAATGCGCAATCAGAAAGCTGCGCCACTTTAACAGCTTTAAAATAATTGTCCATATTTTTTAATATATTCCTGAAAGTAGCTAAAATAGACGCCGCTAAAAACTGGTTTGAATATTCAATAAAATCTGGTTCTTTTTTTAGAGATTTTAACCATGGTTCAAAATGAACATCCTTTAAGTCTAATTTATTTTGAGTCAATGCCCCAAAACCAAGCAAATCAACAAAAAAAACAGCTCCTTTAATTTTTTTAGCAAATTCCATGGCAATTATTTATTGTAGAAGTTAAAAATAATATTAAAACCATTATATTAAATTATTTGATAAAAAAAATAAAAAATAGAGCACAAATAATATCATAATAATTGCCTCGGCTTTCGAATGTTTCTTTTTTCTCTACCCCGGGGCGGAGGGGGTTACTCGAAGCAGACGCGACCGCTTCGCCTTCGGCTATGCTAAAACGGCATGCGTTTTTCGCCTTAACGCTACGTAAAAGTCAACCGCCTGCGCCTGACGGCTAAGGCTTAAACGTCATGATAAAACTTCTACTTTAGGGAAAAATTTTGAAGATATGCCACTAAACCTTTCTTGCAATAATGATGATGATTTCTATGAACCAATATTAATAAAGATAAAGATTAACAAAAATATGACTGGTGATATTTTATCTAATTTGGAATCTATGAATATAACGGCATATAATATTTTTCCAGATCCAGAAGGGACTGCTTTATATGCAAAATTAAACTATTTTTATAATGCGAAGCTATCTATCGAGTTGGATTAAAATATAGTTTTACTATCATACTACTACCAATAATAATTTAACGTAATTTTTAGCAGTTTCGACGTAATAATAGTCGAAGACTTCTCGTAGCGTTTTAATATTACCTTATAATGCGGTATGAAGAAAGTATGAAGAAATTTATAAAAAACGGTATAAAAACTTATAAAAAGATATAAAATAAAATTTCCGTCAAATACAGAAAGTAAGCCGTTTTCCTTATAGTTACTAAATATTAATTTTACCCATTAAGCTCTCTTTTAATCAGGTGGTCGTGGGTTCGACCCCCGCGCGGCTCACCACTCAAAACCGCAGTAAATCAGGCATTTTGGCAGCATTCCTCTTGACAAGCATATCCTTGAAAATGGTAAAATAAGGTCAGATTTAGTAAAATTTTGTCCCAATTTTGTCCCATATTTAAGGAGAGAAAAAAATGTCAGAAAATATCACGAAAAGAAAGAATAGTAAGTATTATTATTATGATTTTATGCTTGACGGCGTCAGATATAAGGGGACAACTAAGAATGTCGGCAAAAAGTTTCACGGATACGGTAAAATAGACAGCCAAATTTGCGATTTAAGGCTCGAAAAGGAGTAAACAGATAGTTTACTATTCGTTTTTTTTGCAGTATAATTAATATTAATACAATAAATTAAAAGAAAATAATCTCAAATTAAAATAATTTAACGGATATGAAAATAACATTAGAACTCCCCGAAGACATAACGGCATTATTAAACGAAGATGCCCAGAACCTTGCCGACGATATAAAGCTTATGGCCATAATAAAAATGTATGAACTTGGCAAAATATCTCTCGGCAAAGCTGCCGAATTTCTAAAAATAAATGAAATGAGATTTATGGAAGTATTAGGCGAATATAAAATACCCGCAATAGATTATTCTCCCCGCGAATTAGACGAAGAATTAAAAACCTTAACCAAGTTTATAAATTAAATGGTTGCCGTCGCCGATAGTTCATCGCTAATAGCGTTGTCTATATGTAACCATCTTAATTTGTTAGATATGTTTTTCGATAAAGTTATCGTTCCCGAAGCCGTTTATGACGAATTAACTTTGGGTAATAAACCCGAATCGGAGAGATTGAAAGATTATTTGTTGGATAAGGTATCTAAAAAAGATATAAATAAATACTTGATTAACGATACGCGTTTAGGAAAAGGGGAATTGGAAGCCATAGCTCTTTGTAAGGCTATTAATGCCGATTTTTTAATAATTGACGATAAGGTTGCAAGAAAAGCCGCAGTTATAAACAATATAAAAATAACTGGAAGCCTGGGAGTATTGCTATTTGCAAAGAAAAAAGGTTATATAAAAACTTTAAGTCCGTGCATAGAAAGTTTAAAGCGGTCTAATATAAGAATATCGGAAAGTTTAATCCAAAAGGTATTACAGGAAGCCAACGAGAATTAAACACATAAAAGGATTTAAAAAGTAGCCATTGTCTCAAAATTGTCCCATATCATTTTTATATTACTAAATTATTTAATAAAATAAATAAGTTATGGTATGCAATAGCCTGCCCTTTAATCAGGTGGTCGTGGGTTCGACCCCCGCGCGGCTCACCACTTCAACTTTAAAATACACGCTTGGCAATTACAAGAAAATAGGAATTGTGCGTAACCTTCGACTTAAAGCATGTAAAGTAGTAATTATAACTAATTAATATACGATTTATAATTATCCGTAAATTAGGGGACTACTAATACACTACCACGAACAGAAAGGAAGGAAACGCCGGGTCTGTAAACCCTTTGATTTAAATGGAGCCGGCGATAGGAATCGAACCTACGACCCGCTGATTACGAATCAGCTGCTCTACCCCTGAGCCACGCCGGCGGTTATATAACTCTTTTTGCATTTTTAATAAAATTAAGCTTATCGGTTTTATCTTCTATTTCTTCCGCTAAACGGTTTATTAAGTTCTGGATGTTTTCAACATTAAAGTTATTGAAATCTTCGTTTAATTCCTTAACTTTTTCATCAAAAAGCATTGCGGATATCGGGCCCAAGCTCGAGGAAAAAATATCTTTTATAGCATTTAATTTATCGATAGGTACTATTTTGAGAGTTTTAGTCTCGCCCCACTTTGTTTCACCCAGTAAGGAACTGAATATATCCTCATCCTGTGAACTAACTCTTTTTTCGTGTATATCGGTCAAAGGTGTTGAGGAAAAACTTTCAATAGATTTATTGACTATTTTTATAAACTCGCTTTCAAGGTATGATGTCTCCATTTTAAGCAAGTTCACATTGGAATTTTTCTGGCTTACGATAAAAATAAAACCGCTTCCAAATCCGTTTACGATAATATTTTGCTCTTGAAAATTAAGATATAATGATTGTATATCGATAGAAGAAATGGAATACGAAGCAAAAAGTTTGCTTATTTCCGATGAAATTTTATTAATCGCTTCGGGGGTAATATTTTCATCTTTCGAATCAAACCGTAAAACTTCGCCGTCAAGCGACGATATTGCACAAGCTTCTACGCCGGAAATCTTGAGTATTTTATCGATTATACTTTTGTCCTTGTCATCCATAAAAGTATATATGACCTATAAATTATACAATGTTGGCTATAACAGCCGCTATACATTTTCAAGTAATTTAACCGCTTCTATCTGGGTTTTAAGAGGTTGAACCGTTGGGGAAACCTTTATACTATACAATATGTTTTTATTATTAATAATTATCTTTTTATAATTGCCGGCCTCGCATACGGTACTTTTAAGATTTTTAAAATTTAATATGTCGCCCAATTCTTTTGACTGGTTATATAAAAATATGGAATCGGCGGATTCAAAATCGGGGTCTTCGACATCTTTGGCATACAAAACCTCTCCGCCCAGCCTTACCGCCAAAATACCTTCTACCCCTGAAATCCTTGCCAGACCTTCGCTAATTTTAGCAACTAAGGCTGGATTTATTTCGGCTGCCGCGCTTAAATCCGAAACATCCTGACTTTCGACTATTAACGGTTCTTCTTCTTGATTAATACCTGCTTCGCTGATCAATTCAATAATTTCATCAAAAGATTTATCTAATGTATTTTCGGGGGCCGGCTCTCCGATACTGACCTGAATATTAATCTGCCCCTCTAAATCCTTTAATTCGCGAAAAGCATCTATATCTTCTTTGAGATCAAAAACTGCCTTTGTTATCTTGCCCTCATTATAATATATTAACCCGCTTTTGTCTGCTATCTCAAATGAAAGTCTTATATTATCGAAACTATAAAACTGGTCCAATTGATATTTTATATCTTCAAGTATCATTTTATTTTATTGAAAAAATATTAGTTAATAATAACAAAATTTAATCAAAATATTATTAATGTATTAAATATATATTTTTATCTATTTATTATTTATAATAATATCAAAAAAAATTTACTTAAGCAAATAAATTCAATTCGATTTCGACTTAACCCCCGATTTAAAATGATAAAATAATAATTAATTGCGGTATCGCAATTCACAAATGCTCAACATCGTTAAACATCTTATATCTTTATTTTAGAAAATGTCAATTGTAAATTTAATAATTTATTTAATATATTAAATAAATTATTAATGAAAAACCGTATAATAAAATGGGAAATGGGGATTAATTTGGCGTCCCCAACGGGATTCGAACCCGTGTTGCCGCCGTGAAAGGGCGATGTCCTGGGCCGGCTAGACGATGGGGACAATAAATGATAAAGAAACACCATATTACCAGAAAGCTATAAAAAAAGCAAGGAAAAAATATATTAAAACCCTAATTCGCTCAATATTGAATTTACATCGTTTTGGGCAATCTTCTGATTATCTAAGACTAAATCGTTTAATTTGCCGTATATTTCCTGTTTCCTTTCGATGGTAAGCTCTTTAGCTTCAACCTCGGAATCGACCAACACCTTCAGGAGTTTTATCTTTGTTTCGTTCAAAGTGTTCTGTATCTTATAAAGTTTTTGTCCGGTTAAATCTTGAAATGAAAGGAGGGCTAACACATCCAGAATCTTGTCGATATTTTTTTTGTTAAGTTCTTTTAAATTGATCAGGCTTTCTTTAATTTTTTTTATGGGATTAAGGTCGATGAGGCTGCATAGATTTTTATCTATAACACCGGAGTTTTCGTTTATATCATCCAGTAGATTCATTATATTATTGGCGGCCTTTTCAGTCTCTTTAATAATATCCGAAATCCCGTCCTGCGCAAGCGGAATACTCTCGGAACTCTCTTTTACCGGTTTTTTTAAATCCCCGATTTTTTTTGTGGCATCGTCCACAACCCTTGCAAGATCTTTAAGTTCGGCCAACATATCGTCTATCGCCATAATACCGCCCTGTTAATTTTTTATATATAACTTGTATATAAGTTTAAAATATTAATATTTTTGATTTAAAATATTATATTGTAAATAAACGGCTTTATTATTTGAATTCTTTTAATTTATACAACAATTGATATTAAAAAACAATTAATTTTTCACAACTCGGCGATTTTATTTTATATTGCCTACCGGATACTAAGAAGTTTGTCCGTAATTCCGTATAACGCCCCTTTTGAAATCTCGCCCACCCAGTGAAACATAATATACCCGCTTTTTGAGATAAAAAATGTTTGCGGTATTGCGTTCACGCCGCCATAATTACTTATTACGCTTGAGCTTGCATATACGACAGGATATGTCATATCGTAAAGTTTGGTAAAAGATTTAACTCCGGACACATTGTCGTTAACACTTATTCCGACCACAATCACTCCCTTTGATTTATAAGACTTGTAAAAATTTTCGAGCATCGGTATTTCTGCCCTGCACGGCGGACACCATGTTGCCCAGAAATTAATTATAACCACATGACCCTTAAAACTGCTTAGTGAGAAATCGGTATAGCCTGAAACGGACGGATTAAGCGCCCTTAATGTAAAATCAGGGGCTTTTTCCGGTTTTGTATTTGCGCTTGCACTTGAAATGTAAACTAAACTAAAAAGCAAAAACAAAAAAACTATTATTTTAATTTTAGTCTTAACTTTACTCATATGAGGTTGACTCCCCCACTCCGGCAAGCATAAAGCCTTTGGCTTTATAAACGCTTGCCTGCATATCTGCGAACTGCCGAATTCCGTTTCCATTTAAGTCCTCCAAAAATAATTTTTTAAATTATAATCATACTTAAATATTTTTATTATTTATAATCTATCTTCTGCTCTTGATTATTCTTTCAACCTCTCTTTTCTGCTCCTTTTCCTTTATGGATGCCCTCTTGTCGTAAATCTTTTTTCCTTTGACAAGGGCTATTTCCACCTTTGCCCTGCCGCTTTTTAAATATATTTTTAAGGGAATTATTGTAAGATTTTTTTCTTTTGTTTTGCCGTAAAGCCGCATAATCTCATTTTTATGTAACAGTAAAACACGCGTTCTGAGGGGGTCTTTATTTTCCCTTGCAGCCTTTTCATACGGGCTTATATGAACATTTAAGAGAAGCGCCTCGCCGTTTTTTATTACGACATATCCGTCGGAAAGATTTACCTTTCCTGATTTTATGGATTTAATCTCCGGTC
>JAJYQZ010000270.1 GCA_021794335.1 bacterium | reverse complement strand
TGCTGGACGAAACCTCCGTTCTTAACAAAGAAGGGCTTAGATATAAAGACGAGTTCATAAGGCATAAAGTATTGGATTTAATCGGCGACTTATATCTTTCGGGTTACAGGATTAAAGGCAGGGTGGTGGCAAAAAAGACCGGACACGATATAAATTCTAAGCTGGTAAAGAAGATAAACGGTTTTTTAAACGATAGGGAGCCGAATGACGGAATACCTGCGGAAAATAATAAACTGGCGGCAGTTCCAAATGCCGGCGCAGCCCAGTTCGCGTAATAACGGAGGCGGCGCAATACTGTAATTAGTATATAAGTATATTCATATATTAGAATAAACCTAACTTTTATAATAAATTAATAATTTTTTAAAATATTTCTTTAATTTTGCAATAGAAAATATTTAAATGTTTCTTTTATATGTAAATACTGGATTCCCGCTTTCGCGGGAATGACGATAAGGGAATTTAAACTTTAACCCAACGGGTGTCATTCCCGCTGAAGCGGGTTGGGACGATAAGGGAATTTAAACTTTAACCCAACGGGTGTCATTCCCGCTGAAGCGGGTTGGGACGATAAGGGAATTTAAACTTTAACCCAATGGGTGTCATTCCCGCGAAAGCGGGAATCCAGAAAATAAATTTCTATTGCAAAATTAAAATATTTATTTATGCTTGACAAGCTGACTTGATATATGATAAGTTTTATTAAAATTACTGCTATAGGGGGATGTTCCAAGTTTTTTAATTTTTAAAATTTAATTTAATACGGAGGTAAAGATGAAGAGAAAAATTTCATTGCTGGCATTGCTTACAGTTGCAATAGCCGGCTTTTTAGCATTAACAACGGCTTCACCGTCTTTTGCCGCTTCGCAGGCGAACAAAGCGGGCGTCAGCTTTTCAATGAGCGGGCAGTACATCGGCAAGGCATTGTGGTCGCAGAATGAGGCGCAGGTGTTTACGACGACCGGCGCGTATCCGAATTCAAATTCTTTTGAAGTATTTCTTCAAAGATTGAGAATGAACGCTTCTATAAGCTATGATAAGTTAGCCGATGGTATGCCTCTTGCCGCTATTTTTACACAGTTTGACCTGACTAACGCTTATAACGGCGTTACAAACGGCTATGGATCAAACGGTTGGCAGGCATTAGGGTCCACCACCGTACCGACAGGTTTTAATCACGATTTTAACACTTTCGGCCTAAGGCAGGCTTACATCAGGTTTATTACTCCTATCGGCGCAATTATGTTCGGTCGTATGCCCGTCAAATTCGGACTCGGCGTTGCGGTCAATACCAATGCCGACGGCGTAGGCGATTTTCTTCCATTAGGCAATGTAGGAGTATTTGTTGGAAACCTATTTGGGAATGAAACAGCCGCATATTCAAATGGAACCACTCCAACTCCTATCGGCAATCTTCCTCCTGCCGTTTATGGCTATTCCCACATTCAGAGCGGCACAATTCCGACAATCGAGGTTATGAGTTTAAAGCCGATGAACGATGTTTCGTGGAGCGCGTGGTTAACCGAGGCCCATTTAAACCAGTTTGGCGCCCAGCTTTCTTCTATTGCCGCCGGTGATTATTCGTCGACAACCACATTAAGCTCTAGTAGTGCCTCCGCCAACATAACTTACGGCGGGTTAAGCGCTACATACGCAAATAAAGGAACGAATGTTGCGGGCGAGTTCGATTATTTTAGAGGGGATATAATGAATTCTCCTTATCTATTTAACGAAACAACGGATAATCGGACAAAGATCGGAAGCTATGATCTTTATTTAACGGGTTCCCAGTTATTAAACACTTCCACTCCTATGACCGTCGGTTTAAAATTTGGCGGAGGCGGTCCTATTTCTTATCAACATTTGGATATGACCTATTACTCACAGATTCAGAATACAAGGACCCTTTTTGGCGATGTCATAGGCAACAACTGGCAGCCAATCGAGTTTGCGGCTCCCGGACTTGCTTATTTTTACCAGGCTCCAGGGGAAGCAATGGGCTCAAACTTAGCAAACAGGTATGTTATTATGGTAGATGCGGTGGAGCACTTTACGGGGATGAACGATTTGCAGGAATCCTTAATTCATGCCGCATGGTTAAAAAAATCTATAAACGGGACTGATATGTTCGGTGGCAATGATATAGGAACTGAATTTGACCTTAATTTCACGCATCACTTTACTAAAACTTTAGCATGGCAGGCATGGGGCGCTTATGTATGGACCGGGAGCGGGGTTGAATCTGCTACAGCGCCTAATACTGCGTGGTATGGACAAAATTTAGGATCCGCTAACTTTGCTAATGCCTCGCATAAAGATATTACGGCTCTCGGAACTGCCGTTATCTGGAACTTCTAATCTTTGCAGTTCAATATTAAAAAAGGGGACAGATTTTAAATCTGTCCCCTTTTTTTTCTATAAACCCCCGAAGCTAATCCGCTTCGGGGGTTTTGTATTTCTTATCTTCATCCCCCATTCCTTTCCTCTCCCATAATTCGTTGTTATGTCAACTTGATTTTTTTTATCGATTGATGTATAAATAGTATAGATAAATTATATTTCCGTTTTAT
Organism: bacterium; assembly: GCA_021794335.1. Next base: position 613 of record JAJYQZ010000270.1, on the reverse strand, counting down.
TTAAGATTTTAAGATTTTTAATATTAAAATGATTGAAATCAAATTTTCAAGGCACTCTAAAAGAAGAATGAAATTATATGATATTGATGAAAATGATATAATAAATGCTATAAACAATTATTTTTTAAATAATAAATTATTTTATGGGAAATATGACATTATGGACAAATCTTTGTCGGCAAAATATACCTATCCCGTAAAAATTATTTTTTCCGTTGAAAATGAAAAAATTGTCGTTATAAGCGTTTTTCCAATTAAGAGAGGCTATAAAAATGAAAATATATTACGATAAAGAGGTTGATGCGGCATATATAAAATTATCCGATGACAAACCTACAGGTGTTATCGAGATAGAAGGCGGGATAAATATAGATACGACCAATAAAAATGAAATCGTAGGGATAGAAATCCTCAACGCTTCCAAGAAGTTTTCACTGGAATCTTTATTTTCCTGTGATTTTCATGAAAATTATTTACTAGATCAAGCGAATTAGGAAAAATAAAGGGGTCAGATTTATTTACACTACGGCGGACATAAAAGCCGATGGCTTTTATGAGCCGTCCGCCCCCGTATCTCACTCCCGACAGCGTTTGACGCGGTCGGGAGTTTTTT